>JAGDDO010000457.1 GCA_017848205.1 Oscillospiraceae bacterium
GAAGATGAAAGCTTCATTGAATTGATGCCGATGACCTGACCGAACTGGTTGATGAGCGGACCGCCGGAATTGCCGTTGTTTATGGCTGCATCAGTCTGAATGAGCTTCATTGTTGTATCGTTTACCGCTATTTCACGGTTAAGGCCTGAAATGTATCCGGCAGTAAGTGTACCGAAAAGATCAAATCCGAGAGGATTACCGATAGCAAGCGCAGGGTCGCCGACCTTCAGGCTTTCCGAGCTGCCGAATTCAGCAGGGACCATGTCGTTCTTCGCATCAGCCTTAAGAACTGCAAGGTCAGTCTGTCTGTCGTATCCTACTATAACCGCATCGTATTCCGTTTCATCGGAAAGTCTTATGGTTATCTTGCCGGCAACACCGTAGTCTTCGTCACATATAACATGAGCGTTGGTAAGAATGTATCCGTCCTTCGACATTACGATTCCTGTACCTGTGCCCGGTATTTCCTGCGTAACGGTATCGGAACCGAATCCCCAGAAGTCAAAAGTCTGGCTCTGCCTCTCGAAAACAGATGTAACGCCGACAACTGAAGGAAGAACCTTTCTGTAAATAGCCTGTGTGGAAAGAGTATCTCCCTTTGCCTGAACATTGACAAGACTTTCATCGGTCAGATTGCTGTTTACAGGAGCTTTCTTTTCCGCATCGGCCGTTTTTTCACCGTCAGCTTTATCTTCGCCCGGTTTTCTGTCATCTTTCGGCAGCTTTCTGCTTTCCTCAAAAGCTGATATATTTGATTTTTCCTTAAACGGATTTCCGTGCTCGTCTATATATTTATATCCGGCAATGGAGCCCACTGAAACTGCAGCCATGCAGCAAACAAGAAGGATCGATTTAAACACCTTTGCCGCACCATGTTTATGTGTCTTGTCCGGTGAGGACGCGTGGTTTTCCTGTCCGAAGACTGTATTTTCATTATTGTGTTCCGGTTCATAGCTGTAACTGTATTTATCATCCATAGCAGCATTACTCCTTTTATTTTTTGTTCACTTTAATATTTTAATCGCAAATGTGATAGTAATATGATAAGTTACAGAAATATTATTCACAGCAGCTTACACTGATAACATCCTTATTCCTTTTGTGCATTTCGTATATATATCACGGTATGCATATATGCAGTTATACAAAGTTGATTTTAAGTTCAAACATTTACGCCTTTAAAGTTGTTATATATATGTGATCAGAAAAAAGATGCAGGGCATAGTACAGAATTTTATTGATAGCACATGTACTTAATGCTATAATCAGAGTAACGGAAAGGCCGGACGGTCTAAACGCAAAACAAAAGGATCACAAAAAAAGAACGGAAGGTGAACACTATGAAAAAAGGAAAAACACTGGCTTTTGCCGCAGCGGTACTTACAGCATTTATGCCGCTTTCATATTCCGGCATTACCTTAACTGACATTCCGTCGGTTTGCGCAGAAGGATCATCGGCTGCAGTAAAACTTCCGGAATGGGTACCGACTGACTTTAAATCAGCACTTGAGTTCCGTAACAGATACGGCGCAACCCATATCGAAGACGAACTTTTATGTGTTGTTTATCTGGAAGGCACCGATGATGAAAGATTTTCGGTTTCAGAAGGAAGCATGATCGATTACGGCACATACAGTAAAATGGAACCGGGTACTGTAACAACGGAACTTTATCACCACACTTTTGATTCAAAACGCACTGAATACCCTCTCAGGTTTGAAGTTGTCGTTTACAAAGGAATAAAAGCCGGTAATTTCACTGTATTGTTCTGTGACAAGGAGGCTGTACTCACCAACTGCGTTCAGCCGGTCTATGAATTTACTGTAACTGACAAGCTTGACATTGAGGAGACCGATCTTCACAGATGGGTACCTGACTGTGTAACTGAATATAATGACTACAAAGCACACTACGGAGAAGTCGGACTTTACGAAGGCAAATATCTCACGTTCTGCATGGAAACCAGCGAGGGAACGCCATACAGCTGGACAGATTTCGGGCACAATACCGATGGCGGTATTTTAGGAAATTACGGTGCTTTTGACTGCACTCCTGTAACTGACATTCCTCCTATCGACGGCGGTGAGAGAAACACCATAAATGTTTACTTTCCGGAGGTCGACGGTCCTGCCACAGTATCGTGGAAACTCGAAAAGACATTCGGTGATGAGGAAATAATCAAGACCCTCTCGGCAGACTGCGTTATAACTGACGGCGGAAGAACCATTCTTACCGGAGACACTGTGCGCATAATACTTACAGACCGTGAGACCGGAAAACTTCTTGACTTCCCGAACGAAAAAGAACCGATTCCCGTTTTCCCGACTATAGGATATAAAACAGAGGATGGTTCTTATGTTTATGCAGATCTGGCGCTGTTTGTCGACAGCAACCCTTACTTCTGGAACACAACTTTTAAAAACGCTGATCGTTTTGGTGTTGATCTGCCACAGAGCCAGCTTCCTGAGGGCTGTTATCTTACCGGAAACTACCGTGAAATAAAAGAGTATGACAACGGCGCAGTGGATTACATCTTTAAGATCAGCAGACACCCTGCCGGCGACGTAACAGGCGACGGAAAAACAAGTATTCTCGATGTGATCACCCTCCAGAACTGGCTTATCGACCTAGAAGGCACCACACTTAATAATGCCGGCGCAGCCGATATAAACGGTGACGGAAAAATAAACGTTCTCGACCTCTGCTGCATAAAGCAGATACTCCTTAACAGTAATCAGAGCAGCGACCAGAAGCCAGCTGATCCAACGCCTGATGAAAACACCGATCATTTCAATGCTGAATATATAAGAACATATATAAACACAAGTGACACTGATATTACATTTCCGGGACATATGATTATAAAGAGTCAGAAAGAGTTTGAAGCATTTCTGAACAAATACGGTTCTTCCGGCATCTCCGATGAGACAAAGAAATTGTTTGCGGATGCAAAAGCGAAATACACCGATGAATGGTTTTCTGACAACAGTCTTTTCATAGCTCTGCTTGAAGAAGGCAGTGGTTCGATAAAGCATGTCGTAACGAATGTTACAAATGACGAAGTGACTATTGAACGCTGGTCTCCGATGGTCCAGACCGCTGATATGGCCTGGTGGTGCATATTAGTCGAAGGCGACAAGAGTCTGACTTTCTCCGAAAACACAAAACTCGTTATGAAGACCGTCGAAGGTCCTATGTCTGATAACTGATAAAATTTTTGTAGCACCTGCAAAAAGAGGCTTTAAATATTTGACGAACAGCATATCCTGCTCACGTAAATACGCGTGTACGGATATGCTGTTCTGCTTTTTAATCAGCGTTTTTCAGAGAACCGCTGATTTATGATTAAATCAATGTGGCGAAGCCCCACCCTCTCCCCCTGCAGATCCGGCTTGGCCGGATCTGCAGCTTATTCTCTTAATTTATGTTCACTATTTACAAACCGCCATATAAATGTTATCATTTATAGTGTACTGTCATTTTAAAAGAATGCGTACATACAAGTAAAAAACGGGGATGGATCATTTATGTCTTACAAGTATATCAACGAAGATAAGTTCAAAAACGACAGGGCGAAAAATTCAAGGATCAGTGGTATAGTCACCATGATCATCGGTGCCGTGTTCTGGTTTATCGCAATATTCCTGACCATACAGGAGCATGACAAAGGCTTCCTTATTATGTTTGGCATAATCGGTCTTTTCTTTATAATTGGCGGAATCTATATCTACAACCAGGTAAAGGTTATAGAAAAGAAACTGCGCGCTCTTGATGATCCGAACAGTAAAAGTTATAAAAAGAAGCAGGCGGAACTTGAAGAAGAAAGGCAGAGATATCTTAAGAACGCTGAAAAGCATAAAAGCCTTAAGTTTATTCTCCGCTTCAGAAAAACCGTAATCAGTTTTATTTTAACTTTTATCTGTGTCGCACTGACACTGTTTTTCATGCTTATAGGAACCATATCTATAATACTTCTGATATTCGACTTCTGTCTGATCGTTTCATTTATTTACACTCTTGGCGGCGGACAGTACCGTGTGCTGATGAGCGGATATGCTGAACATGGTCTTGACAGAGATGAAGCTGAAAGCGATTTTGCAGAAAGCAGAGCCTACATGGTGTCAAACGATGTTTTGTCAGTAAGCAGCCGTTTCTTTCTTTCCACTTCGGAAGCAATAATACTCTCACTTGAAGATATTGTATGGGTATACAGTTCGTTCGACATTATTGACCACTATCGCCGCGGAGGAATGTACAACTACAGCACACGCCGGTACTGCCTGATGTTCGGACTGGATAACGGAATGCTCATAAAAGCGCAGTGTCCGGAATCACTTTGTCCGCTTATCATAGACGACGTTGTCCAGAACGGCTACTCCATTACCTCCGGCTATTCCGACGAACTAATGGAGCTCTTTACCGCCGACCCGGAACATTTCAGAAACGCGGTCAAACCGACAGAAAACATCACTTACACACCTGTCGGTCCGGAGTTCAAGGCATAACTGCGAAAGCGCTGATTTATTTATAAATCAGCGTGGGACACAGGGCGAAGCCCCGTAATCTCCCCTCCCCGGCAATCCGGCAAAGCCGGATTGCTGACTTAATCAGTGTTTATCGTTTAATATAAATGAAAGGAAATAACTATGACAAACATACCAGAGCAGGTTCAGACTGCCCTCCGCCTCCTAACGGAAGCGGGTTTTGAAGCATATATCGTCGGAGGATGCGTGCGCGACTATCTTCTCGGGCGAACGCCGCATGATTACGACGTTACCACCAACGCACTTCCGGAACAGACACAGTCCGTTTTTAAAGATTACAGATGCATAGATGTGGGAATACAGCACGGTACAGTAGCTGTGATCATCGACAAAATGCAGATAGAAATAACCACATACCGTATTGACGGAGAATATTCCGACAAGCGTCACCCTGAGTCAGTCACCTTTTCCACTGAACTGAAAGATGACCTTTCAAGACGCGACTTTACGGTAAACGCCCTCGCATGCAGTATTGACGGAACAATAGTTGACTGCTTCGGCGGCAGAGAAGATCTTGAAAACAGGGTCATCCGCTGCGTCGGCGAAGCTGAAAAGCGCTTTGACGAGGACGCACTCCGCATAATGCGTGCGGTACGTTTCGCTTCCCAGCTTGATTTCACAATTGCAGATGATACGGAAAAGCAGATCTTTCTTTTAAAGGACACACTTAAAATGATATCAGCCGAAAGGCTGCGCACCGAGCTTGAAAAGCTATTATGCGGAAAATCAGTCTTTAAGATACTTATGAAATACCATGAGATACTTGAAGTATTCATCCCGGAAATAACCCCTACGATCGGTTTTGAACAGCACAGCAAATACCATGGCTACACTGTCTGGGAACACACTGTAAGAGCTGTCATGAACGCTGAAAACACGCCGGAATACAGAGTAACCATGCTCCTCCACGACATAGCAAAACCGGACTGCTTCCTTCTTACACCGGACGGCAGAGGCCACTTCAAAAAGCATCCGGAAAAAGGAGCTGTAAAGGCGGAAGCTATCTTAAAGCGTCTTAAGTACGACAATAAAACAATAAAGGCTGTTACGACGCTTATAAAATACCACGACTTTGAATTCAGATCTCGTCAGGACGTAAAGCACGTTCTTTCTGAGATCGGCCCTGATCTTTTCCGTAAACTTCTTGAAGTACAGCGTGCCGACGGAGTTTCAAAGGACGGTGTATGCAGAAGCAGTTTAAACGACCTTGACTGGCTTCGTGAAACCGCCGATGACATACTTGCAAAAAACGAATGCCTTACTTTAAAGGATCTCGACATAAACGGAAATCAGCTCATGAGTGAAGGATTCACCGGCACACAGATAGGCAAAGCGCTGAACAGTATGCTTGATGCCGTGCTGGATGACAAACTTGAAAACAGATACGACAAGCTTCTGGAATACGCTAAAAACAGCCGCCAGAGTGAAGAATAACAGGATGTTAAGAAAACACTGATCAAACCGGAAATACGGCTTCGCCGTATTTCCGGTGACGGGAGACTGCGGGGCTTCGCCCCGTACCCCTCGCTTATTTATGAATAAATCAGCGTTTACTTAACAGAAACAAAGGGTGCATACCTCACCGCGAGGTATGCACCCTTTTGTTTTACTGTCACCGCTGCAAATCTGCAGGACAGTATGATTTTATTATTTTCTTTCAGTTGACTGACGGAACAGCAGCTTGTGGTCAAGGAAGATCCTGCCGCTGTTATTCTTCCCTGATATGTTTTCGATAACGAGCTTCGCAACCATTTTTCCGATTTCAAAGCAAGGCTGTTCGACCGTCGTAATTGACGGGGTATACATTTCAGCCATGCTGATGTTATCGAATCCGATGACAGAAAACTCACGGCCGATATTTATGCCGAATTCCGTGGCTTTCTTGATGAATCCTGCTGCAAGAAGATCGGAAACGGCAAACACTGCAGTCGGCTTGTTTTCCATACGGTTAAAGTATTCAGCCGCCTTCATTCCGCTTGTGTAGTCATAGGAATCTCTGAAAAGATAACGTTCATCAAATTCAAGTCCGCAGTCCCTGAGAGCGCGGATATATCCTTCTTCACGTTCAACGGATGAAGGCGCACGTACAGTCGTTGACACCATTCCGATTCTTTTATGTCCAATGGACGCAAGATATTTTACGGCGTCGTAGGCGGCTTTTTCATTGTCGATCATTACGGTGAGTATGTCAGAACCCTGACGCGGTTCACAGCAGAGCGCTATGCAGTACTGGTCGGCCAGCTCGTTAAGAGTCCTGTCGTCAAGTACGGTACCCATGAGAACAGCCGCATCGACTGTTCTGTTTCTGAGCATTCCGAGTAGTCTTTCCTCGTGAGGAGCGTAACTGTTGGTCATGCTCATGAAAACATCGTATCCGTTATTCAGTGCCTCGATCTGCATTCCGTGCAGTATTTCACTGTAGTAGGTCTGCTCGGTGGAAGGCACCAGTGCAAGTATTACATTGGTCTCACGCTTTCTGAGATTACGGCCCAGAAAATTCGGCTTGTAGTTAAGTTCCTTTATTGCCCTGTTTACCTTTTCCGCCGTTTCAGGCGCCACCACTGAACTGTTGTTGAGTACTCGTGAAATGGTTGCAACAGATACTCCTGCGTGTCTGGCAACATCTTTAATCGTAGCTTCCAAAAATCTCTCTCCATTCTTGTATATCTGTACACTTAATGCGTGTATATACACACGCAAACTGTGATTGTTACGAGAAATAAAACGTTTACATCGATCTATTTCCATTATAACAGATTCAACAGAAAATTGCAACCTTGACTCATAAAGCATGGACAAAATCATTTACTTGTGCTATAATATGATTTATCATAAAACATTCTACCGGCCGATTCGCGATAACAGTGTTCTGCTCACAAAGCATTCCATACCTCTTCCCGCCGGTCAGATTTTTCTTTTTTTCCGTAACCACAACACACAACAGGTAAAATATATGGAACAGAAAAACATTAAAAAGAAAAACTTTTCGGGGACAGCTTTTCTGATAGCTTTAATGATTTTTTTGGCGGAACCCTTCTGCATCAGTGTTTCGGGGGAGCAGTCTGAAAGCACATCCACGCCCCTGATATCCTATGATTTTGAGGAAAAAGAACAGCTTAATGACTGGCATCCTATTGTCGGACGCATAAGAATGCAGACAGACAGCAGCAATGCCTGCTCCGGCAGCAGCTC
>JAGDDO010000458.1 GCA_017848205.1 Oscillospiraceae bacterium
CATCAACGCAGGAAATGACGAGGAAACGACCAGAAAGGGCATCAGAGTCATTGTCAGCGAAACCGAGCGTCTTTCCCAGATGGTCGAGGAACTTCTCGATTTCTCGCGTATCCAGAACGGAAAATTCACTCTCCAGATCTCAAAGATCGACATTCTTGCCGAACTCGAGGACGCAATACTCATCTACACTGAAAAAGCACGTCACGACAACACACACATCAGTTACAATTCACCTGAGATGCTCCCGTTCATATACGGCGACAAAAACCGCTTACGCCAGGTATTCATTAACATAATTGACAACGCTATAAAGTACTCTAGCAGCCCTGATCACGAAAGCTTTATCGAAATAAACGCCGGTCAGCTGGACGAAAATCACCTTTCTATCACTGTAAAGGACAACGGCTGCGGAATTCCGGCTGCTGACCTTCCTAAAATCAAGACAAAATTCTATAAAGCCAACCACACCAAACGCGGTTCGGGAATTGGTTTAGCGGTTGCAGACGAAATTATCACAATGCATCACGGAAGTCTGAATATTACAAGCGAGGAACACGTAGGTACGACTGTCCAGATCATTCTGCCAACGGAAGATTCCGGTTTGACCGATATGTAAATCATTAAAGAAAGAGGTAACCATGAGCAAAGAAGTTTACAAGTCAAAAATCGGCGGTCAGGCGCTGATCGAAGGGGTTATGATGAAAGGGGTCCACAAAGGGGCAATGGCCTGCCGCCTTCCTGACGGGACTATCGACCTTGAAACCTGGGATGAAAACAACGGAAAAAGTGCTCCCTGGTACAAGAAAACACCGTTTATAAGGGGCAGTTTCAATTTTATATCATCCCTCGTATCAGGTTACAAATGCCTTATGAAGTCAGCTGAAAAGCAGATGACAGAAGAAGATTCCGAAGAGGAAATGACGAAGTTCGAAAAATGGCTCACTGACAAACTGGGAGAAAATCTTATGAGTGTTCTCTCCGGTATTGCAATGGTTCTCGGTGTTCTTATCAGTTTGTTCCTCTTCAAGTTCATTCCGACTTTATGCACCAAACCGCTTGAAAATATAACTGTTCTCAGAACAGCTGCTGAAGGTATTCTCAAAATAGCTATTTTCATCGGATATCTCGCTGTGACCGGAATGTCAAAGGACATCAAACGCACATACGAGTATCACGGTGCTGAGCATAAAACCATCGCCTGCCTCGAAGCACACGAGGAACTGACGGTTGCAAACGTAAAAAAGCAGGTGCGTTTCCACCCGAGATGCGGCACAAGCTTCATTTTTATCACTCTCTTTACAAGTATATTTGTTTTCTGCTTCATCCCTTCCTTTGCTGAATACGGAAAAGCAGCACGTATATTCATGAGACTCGGCATACAGCTCGCCCTGCTTCCTGTCATTATTGGAATTGCCTACGAGCTCATCAGACTTGCCGGTAAAAAATGCAACGCATTCACGAAAATTATATCTGCACCGGGTTTACAGATCCAGAGACTCACAACCCGTGAACCTGATGACTCACAGATCGAAGTTGCAATCGCAGCTATAAAACCTTGTATACCGGAAAACCAGGAGGAAGACGTTTGGTAACCGCAGGTTCTGTATTAAACGAAATCAAAAGCAGGTTTAAAAATGCCGGAATTGAAAACTATACTTTCGAAAGCAGATGCATAGTTGAAAGTGCGTTAAAACTTTCCCATGCAGCTCTTTTAGCAGACCCTGACAAACCGGTTGCAGATGAAGATGAAGCGCTTATCATTACTATGGCAAACCGCCGTTTAGAAGGTTATCCTCTGCAGTATATAATAGGAAAATGGGAGTTCTTCGGACTTCCGTTTTTTGTTGGTGAAGGAGTCCTTATCCCGCGTCAGGATACTGAAACTCTGGTTGAATGTGTTTTAAACGAAGCTGCCAACCTGTCCGGGCCACGTATTCTCGATCTCTGCAGCGGCAGCGGCTGTATCCCTGTTGCTCTTGAAAAACACCTTGTAAACTCTGACATTGGCGCTGTAGAGTATTCTGATGCAGCTCTCGA
>JAGDDO010000459.1 GCA_017848205.1 Oscillospiraceae bacterium
GGCCGTGATCTGGGCTCCTGGGGCGAACCGATGAAGAGCTTATAATTCGTGAATCAAAAGGGGCAGGTAACTTATGCCATACGCAGAATTAAACGGACTGAAACTATACTACGAAGAATTTGGCAGAGGCGATACAGTACTGTTTCTTCACAGCCACTTCAGCAGAGGACTTCTGGCCTTCTCAGGACAGATCCTCCCCTTTTCAGGACATTACAGGTGCCTGTTTCCTGATTTTCGCGGTCACGGAAGAACGATATGTGATGACCTTACGTGGAACAGCCGTATAGTCGCTGATGACATGGCTCTGTTCCTGGACAAGCTCGGGATCGAAAAAGCTCACTTAATAGGCTACAGCTGCGGTGCCTATGTCGGTTGCTATATGGCTTCGAAATATCCTGATAAGGTAAAGAGTCTCGTAACGATCGGCGGCGCTGCTCACGCAAGGCCTGAGGGCGCCTCTGACATGCTGCCTGAAAATCTCATTAAGGCAGGTGCTACGGATTTCATAGAAGACATGAAGGTCAGGCATTATGAGGCTCACAGGGGCGACTGGCAGACCTATTTAAGAAACACTGTTGCTGACTGGCAGCAGCATCCCGATCTTACTGATGACGAGTGGCAGAAAATAAAGTGCCCTGCCTTTTTTATCAATGGAGAAAACGACCCGTTTGGAACTGTTGAAGAACTTCAGGAGAAAGTGCCTTCAGCCAGTGTCTATAAGGTAATGGGCGGCGGTCACCGTCCGCATTTCGTCGGTGAACAGATAGACGATGTCAATGCGAGGATCCTGGATTTCTTGGCGGATTTGAAAGGCCACATCCAGAACTGAAATATAAACATTATATTGGGGTTGGAATACGAATGGAACAGGAATTTTTTCGAGCACCGGATCTGTTTGAGAAAGAAACCGTTGTCGATTTTGAAAAAACACACTACAAAAAGGAAACCAGGGCCGGCAACAGAATAATTATCTTTATGGTTGCCATCATAGCTGTATGCATTTGGTATGCTCTGTTTAGCAAAACTACAAATCCTGAACAAAGGGGGCATTTTGCCTTTTTAATCATTCCGGCAATCATATATATCGTTGTTGTTTTACGGTCAATCATTATCGGAAAACGGCATCTTTCCAAAGTACTCAACGGCATGTATTCAGTTCAGACTGTTACTGTTCTCGGGAAAACCAAAACAAACGATAATGGAAAAGATTCAAATCGTATATCGCTGGAATCTGAAGATGGATTTATGTATGCAATCTATGTCGACGATGGTCTCAGCAAAAAGATGCCGACTAACATGAAGGGACTGTTGGTCTTAATCACAGGTGAAAAGAGCTTACTATTTAATGATAAATACAGGTTTATTCCAAATGTTCAATACAACAGTAACGTTAACCTTACGGCTAATGAATTCCTGACACCAAATGATTCGCAGCATTCAAGAGTATTGCGCAGTTTCGATAATCGTTTTAACAAGAATAAGATTTCACTTGCACTTTGTTCTTTTAGTTTCTTTGCGGGATTTGTTTTACTTTTGGTTGCATCATTCTTTTCGAGACCGGCAAGTCTTGTTTTAAATCTGTGTAGCATGGGTTTACTTATTGTACCCGGTATATATTTAAGCGCTAAAGTTATTAAACAGGTCTATTCCGGAGTTAACGGCCTGATGATTGTTTGGGCTGTATGGCTAACCCTTAGTCTTTTTGATTTTGTGCTTGCCAGCGGGCTTGTAATGCCGGGAATGAAAACAATTCAGTATTTAGCCATAGGTATCGGGTTTGTTTTGGATATTCTTGCTGAGCTTTTCTTTTTTAAGGATGTTTTGAGCAATCTTAAAATGATAAGAAACAGAGCTTATTCTGTATCTGATGTTGTTATTGCAAGTAAAGATTTTAGTGTTATGCCGTCAGGTTATAGTTCAGTAATTATTTATACTATTGTGGCAATAACTTCGTTTGACCACACCTACAAAATCAGCAACGTCAGTCAGGATCAGTTTAATAGAGTTTCCGAAGGTGATAAGGTGCTGCTTATAAAACCTAACGGGAATAACAAAAGCGAAAAACTGTATATAGTTGAATGACAAGGGATATCAGCATCTCATAAAACCGCAGCAGCCTATTTCCGAGAACTCCTTAAAGCCTAATGACTTATAGAAGGCAACCGTTTTAGGAGTATTATCCGTAACCAATTCAATCTGCCGGACTTCAGGATATCTGTCCAGAACAGCTTTCAACAGAGCAGTTCCAATGCCTTTGCGCTGATAGTTAGGAAACACCAAAATGTCCTGAACGAAAACTATAGTATGCCCGTCGCCAACAACTCTGATGATTCCCAGCAGCTCATTGTTTTCGTATGCCGCTAAAACAAGCAATGAGTTTTTATAGCCCTGTTCAAGCACCTCAGGTTTTTCCGTATATGCAATCCAACCTACTTCATTATATAGACGAA
>JAGDDO010000460.1 GCA_017848205.1 Oscillospiraceae bacterium
CCCTGTCCCATAAGGAACGGGAAGTTCTTCACTGTTTTCTGCGCCTGTATCTTGTAGCGGGCCATAAGCTGGTCGATGGACAGATCCATGTACTTGTCAAGAAGCTCGTAGAACTTCGCAAGATCGCCCTTTGACTTGATGGCAAGACGCGGAAGATTGATGGAAGTAAAGCTTAAGTTGCCACGTCCTGTAACTATCTCTCTTGACTTGTCGTACACGTTTCCTATTACTCGTGTACGGCAGCCCATGTAGGCAACTTCAGTGTTGTAGTCGCCCTCCTTATAGTAAGGAAGGTTGAACGGTGCGTCGATGAACGAGAAGTTCGGGAAAAGGCGCTTTGCCGACACACGGCATGCAAGCTTGAAAAGATCGTAGTTAGGATCTTCCTTGTTGTAGTTTATGCCTTCCTTGATCTTGAAGATGTGTATCGGGAAGATCGGTGTTTCACCGTTTCCGAGACCCGCTTCATTTGCAAGAAGGATGTTCTTTATTACCATTCTTCCTTCCGGAGATGTGTCAGTACCGTAGTTTATTGAACTGAACGGTGTCTGTGCACCTGCACGGCTGTTCATGGTGTTGAGGTTGTGGATAAGAGCCTCCATTGCCTGGTAAGTCGCCCTGTTAGTTTCCCTGAAGGCAGCTGATGATGAAAACTCCTGTATCTTCCGTGCGTTTTCAGCGTCGGTAAGTATCGTAAGCTTTTCGAATTCAGCTTTCTGATATCCGTTTTCTCCTGAAAGCACAGGAACAAGACCTGTGTCCGCTTTTATCTCATCTGCGATCTTCTTTGCAGTTTCTGCCGCATTGTCTGAAATACCGAAAAGTTCAAGGCATCGTGCCACGTTCTGAACGTAACGGTTTTTATATGTTTTTCTTACGCCCACTGCCATTGCGTAGTCGAAATTCGGCACGCTCTGTCCGCCGTGCTGATCGTTCTGGTTCGACTGGATAGCTATGCAGGCAAGTGCTGAATAGCTGGCAATATCGTTCGGTTCCCTTAAGAAGCCGTGGCCTGTTGAAAAGCCGTTTTTAAAGAGCTTTATAAGGTCGATCTGGCAGCAGGTAGTAGTAAGTGTAAGGAAGTCAAGATCGTGAATGTGTATATATCCCTTTTCATGGGCCTTGGCGTGTTCGCGTTCGAGAACGTACATCTCGTAGAATTCCTTGGCGCTCACCGAGCCGTACTTGAGCATCGTACCCATTGCAGTGTCGCCGTCTATGTTGGCATTTTCGCGCTTGATGTCGCTGTCCTTGGCCGACTTGAAGGTAAGATCCTTGAACACCTTCATAAGGCTTGACTTCATCTCTCTTGCGCGTGTTCTTTCGTAACGGTAGAGAATATATGCCTTTGCAGTCTTTGCGTGTCCCTCTTCGATAAGTGTCTTTTCAACAATGTCCTGAACCTGTTCAACAGTAGGTATTGTGCCTCTGAAGTTCTCGTCCATCGACTCGGTTATCCTGCAGGCAATATCCATGGATTCCTGATAGTCTGATCCTCCCACGGACTGTGCAGCCTTGAATATAGCGTTAGCCATCTTGTCGATATTGAATGTGACCTTTCGTCCGTCTCTTTTTATGATCTTCGTGATCATTTATCCACACGCTCCTTTACAATGAAAAACAATACCAAACACCTTTAAAAGCGTGTCTGGTATTGGTACAATATTCGGTTTTACGTTATCTGCGGGGTCCGCACCACTGTTTAAAAAGCTTTCTCAGCAGCTCCTGCAGCTTTCTTTGAGTCCTCGCATACAACAAGGTACACGTATCGGCCCTTTGTTTCGACCTTGCTCTTGTTCAGCTTGTCGTACTCAGCCGGCGCATAGCTCTGAAGAGTGTCTTTTCTGCTCTGCAGTCTCTTTTCAAGAGCTTTCTGTATTTTTTCAACGTTTTCGTCAGAAGAAGCCTTTACGAAAACAGCTTCCTCGGCATACGCCATGTTGCCGGCAACTGATGCCGCAAAGTCATCGTACCAGCTTTCATCGATGTCGTACGTATATTTTATATCGGAACCTTCCACGCTCACCATTTCATCAAATCCTGTTCCGTTATCAAGTGCAGCTTTAAGAAGATCAGAAGCCGCAGCGTTTGATTCACCACCGGAACATGAGCATAAAAGCATTCCTGCTGCAATGCATGCCAGTACAGCTGATGCAAATTTTTTCATAGCTTTTCCCCCTTATTCTACTGTGTGACTTAGTATATAGTCTGTAAACTTCCTGTAGAGATCCACCGGCATATGGATACCGTCAGTCGAGCCTTAAAGGTAACCGCTCGAGCCGCATATCTCGGAAAATGTATCAACAAAATACCATTCATTTCTCGCTGCCATATCCTGAAGGCCGGAATTGTATTCACGGTTCTTGTCCATGCTTTTATTCTTCTTCGCATCAGTTGTGGTCGAACGTTCGTATGAGACCGGCGGAATTGAAAGAATA
>JAGDDO010000461.1 GCA_017848205.1 Oscillospiraceae bacterium
AGATTATGGCTATACTCGAACCCTATGTTCCCAGAGAATATCTTGTTTGCAGATCAATTACTGTAAGCAACAATTAGCTACGCTGCCGGAAGTAAGTATGACATTCCACATGGTGCGTGGAGAACGCAAAATGATTCTTAAATACAACAACCACAAAAGTGAAGCTACCACTCAGAACGGCAAAGAACTACTACGAATATATGAGCAGCGTGAAGAACTCTTGCGCAAACTTTCAAGACTGGAAGGCTTATGGTACAGCGAATTCAGAGGCCTTCCTCCTTCATATATCGCACCGCGCAAGATTCAAAGAAGGCTTTATATCAGTTCAACTGAATCCGTAATCCTTGACAGTGAGTTTTTCGACAGCCTGAAAAATGATGCTAATCCGGAACATCGCGAAAGCAAAACAAGTTTTTACAACGGTATTTTCTATCGTTCAGCGGCCGAAGCGGATATTGCCAGATATTATACTGAAACCGACACACCGTTTAAGTACGAACCGGAGATTTGGCTCAAAGGCCTGAACCGTCCGATTCATCCCGACTTTGTAACGCTGGTCAGGGAGCTCGACCTCTGTAAGATCCACGAGCATTTCGGTATGAAAAATGCTGCCGATTACAACAGGATAACTGCGGTCAAGTACAATAACTATTCCGCTGCCGGTCTCATACCCGGTTTGGATACTTATTTTACATACGATGTTCCGGGCATTCCTTTCGATTTAAGATGTGTGCCTATCAAACTGAATTCCGTGGTTTACAGTTCTTTGTTCATACCGTAGTAAGACTTGTGATTCATAGTTCAGGTCTCGATTGAATTTCGTGTGTGCATATTTTGTAGACGAAAAATGAAAAATCGTCCTCAAAATGTGCATTTTCAGTCGTTTTTGCACGTTTTGCAGACGAAAATCGGGAAATCGTCGACAAAATGTGAAACACTTCATTTATCGGGGGACTCCCACTCCCCTCTCCCAAAAATCCCACACTTTTCTAATGCGCGTGAAAAAGATTAATGTATACTTAAAAATGCAAAAATCTTGGGGGATATAAAAATGGGTACAACGACGGAGAGTATTATTCATGAGGTTAAAAAGGCGATCTGCGGCAAGGATTACATCATTGCGCAGACTCTGACGGCCATTCTGGCGGGCGGTCACATACTGATGGAGGACGTGCCGGGTGTCGGTAAGACTACCATGGCGGTCGCGTTCTCGAAAACGATGGGACTGAACTTCGGAAGAGTGCAGTTTACGCCTGATGTACTGCCGTCGGATATCACGGGTTTTTCGCTCTATGATAAGGCTACAAATTCGATGAAGTACCAGCCGGGTGCGATCTTCCATAATCTCTTTCTCGCAGACGAGTTGAACCGTGCTTCGACACGTACTCAGTCTGCGCTCCTGGAAGCGATGGAAGAGGGCAACGTAACCGTTGACGGCAATACATATATCCTTCCCAGACCTTTTACTGTAATTGCAACGCAGAATCCTACGGGCGCATCGGGAACATCGCTCCTGCCCGACTCACAGATCGACAGATTCATGATCAGAGTTTCGATCGGCTATCCTTCCCCCAAAGATGAAAAGGCCATGATCGACAGCCGTAAGAACGGCATTAATCCTATGGATAACATTCAGACTGTGTGCGACGTTAACACGATCGTGCAGATGCAGGCTGAGGTAAATAACATCTTTGTACACGAGAACTGCACTGACTATATTGTCACGCTGATCAACAAGACGAGAGGACATAAGAACCTTGTCCGCGGAGGAAGCCCGAGAGCTACTCTGGCCCTTACTTCGATGGCGAAGGCTTGTGCTTATTTGAACGGAAGAAATTATGTGGTGCCGTCGGACGTCCAGAAGGTCTTCCTGCCGGTAATTGCTCACAGACTGATGCTCACACCTGAAGCTGAGATCAACAACATAAAAGCTACCGACATAGCACAAGAGATCCTTAAGGACACTCTTTCTCCCAAGATCTGATCGGCATATGCTGAA
>JAGDDO010000462.1 GCA_017848205.1 Oscillospiraceae bacterium
CTCATTTATGTGCTGCATTTCTGCGGTATATGCAGTACATTCCGTTCCCGTCAGTGTGCTTCATCTTCATCCGGATATGCTGAACCAACGTTCGCCATAGTAAGCATTGTAAAGATAAATGCCTGCATGAATCCGGTGAAAAGATCAAAGTAAACTGAAAGAACCGCCGGTATACCAATGGTAAATACCGGGAAAGTGCTCATTCCAAGACCGCGTGAAAGCGATGTAAGAGCATAGTACAGAAGCTGGGTGATTACGATACCGCTGGCAACATTACCGAAATGACGGATACTCATTGAAACCGGAGTAGCCAGTTCACTGATAATGTTGATCGGTGTTAGAAGTGCGATTGGCTTCGAGAAACCTACTATGTAGCCGAGAACACCGTCATTCTTGATCTTAGCGTACTGGATCATGAAAAACGTCATGAGAGCCCAGGTAAGTGTTACGCTGAAATCACCCGTTACAGGTCTCAGACCAAGCACACTGATAAGGCTTCCGCAGATCGAAAATGAAAAGATCGTGGCCATGTACGGAGCGTACACAAGATTCCTTGACCCCATTGAATCCCTAACCATTCCGTTGACCGTTTCTACGATCCACTCTGCAACTATCTGTTTCTTGCTTGGATGATCCTTGGACATGTTGTGTGTCATAAACAGTACAAGACCGATTATGACGGCCATTACGACCCAGCTTAGGATCACCGTTTCGGTAACGTTGAATCCGAAGACCTTAAACGCTACCTTAGGTCCGTTTACAACAACTTCTTCTGCACCTAATTTGAAACCCGAGTTTGAACCCAATACTTATCCCTCCTTCTTCTTGATAAATAATGCTTTGGCCGGAAAGATAATCTTCGGATAAAGCAGAGGCACAGCTGCACATATAAAATTCACATGCGGAATGATAAGTGCCGCATACAGTCCTGCTCCGAGGAACAAGAGTCTCAGAATATACTGTGATATCATTTTTGCCGTGCCGTTTCTGCCCCTTACCGCTCCGCGCACCACGCTGTGAACTGTAAGTGAGATGAAGAACAGGTCGGCAGCAAGCAGAAGAGTACCCGAAAGTGCTCCTGCAAGTGCATCAGTAAACGGTATAAAACCCGCAGCCACAGCCACAAGTATGATATCTAAACATAATGAGCATATGACAGTAAACCTGATTTCTTTTAACAATTCCTTGTTTACCAAATTTTACTACATCCTCCCTAAAAGCATATGTTTATTATAGCACAACTGCTTAAAAATTTAAAGACCTGAATCAGCTTTTTTTCTAAAAATATATAAATCTTGCGGTAAACAGTCCTGAAGTGCGCTGAAACACGCATTCAGCGCAATGTGATGTGCGGAATAATTATCTGATATACTATTGGTTTTTGCAGGGTTTTGCATAAAGAAACACTACGCCGTATAAAAAAATGTTCACTTATTCTTAGTTTCTATTGAATTGACAGCTTTGCTGTGGTATAATATGGGTAAGTTGATTTATAGTATAGGAGGGGGAAAAATGATCACTAAGCAAAAGTTATGTATCTTATCCGCAGTGCTCTGCATGGCAGGGGTATTTCTTCAGCCGTCCGGCATGATCACGGACAAGGCCGGAGCTGCGGCAACCGTGACCATCGGCTACTACAATGATGTTCCCGAATTCCAGTCGGGCGCATCCGATGATGAAAGAAAAAGCGGATATGCTTACGAATACTGCCAGATCCTTTCCGGTTACACGGGCTGGAGCTATGAATACAAATACGGGACCTTCGACGAAATGCTCGCAGCCCTCAAAAAAGGTGATGTCGATCTTGTTGCCGGTATTTCCGGCTCGTTCGATCCCGGATCAGATGCCGGCAGAATACGTCTGACGCCGTACAGAATAGGAACGGAAAACAGCACTGTGGCTGATCTTCCCGGAGCTGACAACGACAACTATTTCATCGCCGTTTCCGCTGACAGACCGGAACTGTTCAGTGCCCTTCTCGAAGCACAGAAACAGATAAACGAAAAGGAACCGGCTCTCTGCGAACGGCTCACACAGAAATATTTC
>JAGDDO010000463.1 GCA_017848205.1 Oscillospiraceae bacterium
GCAGGTATTGAATCACTTGCAAAGTCACTTGACAAAACTTCATCCGGCACGGTCGGAAATATTATTTCATACGGCCATATCTCAGGTACATTTTCACACTGAAATACTGTAGTCTGACACCGGATCAGTATCAATGAACCACTGATTAAATCTGAAATACTGCTTCGCCCCTATTTTCAGGCTTACAGACTGCGGGAATCCATAATAATTCCCGCAGTTTTATTTTTATGGTAAAAAAATTCTTGAAAACATGTTTATATTGTGTTACAATTAATATATGTGTATATGATTTTGGTGTTTTCTTTATGGAAAACGTTTTAAAAATTACTAACGCATTACTAACGCACATAAAGCACAACTATTTTTTCAATGAAAGAGGCAAATATGAGCTTTGCAAGAAAACACGTGACAAGTATACTGACTTCGGCACTTTTAATCACAGCTTCTGTATCATTCGGCGGATGCAGTTCTGACCAGAATATCACTGTAACACCCGAAGATTACAGCACTGCAGTTACTGATACACCTGTAACCACAGCACCTGAAATCACTGAACCGGCTGTAACCGAACCGGAAATAAAACTTCCTGACATAAGTACAGTAAGGGTAAGGCCTGAAGAAACAGAGGACGCAAAATATTCATCCCTTTCAGACTTTGAAAGCTGTTTTACTGTAAAAGACGGATACTATCAGCTCTGCTTCCTTGAAGACAAGGAATTTGAAGACAGGATCAATTCTGACATAAAAGATGCAGTAAACAAACTTAAATCTGACCGCGGTGAAGACGACTATTCGTATGAGGCTTCTCGCTCGCATTCGAAAAACGTTATTGACGCAGGCGGCATAATGGCAGATATAATCATCAGAAACGGATTTCTTTCTGTAATGCTTGAGTACGGCTACTACGAACCGTACGGCACAGAACTTGCCGGAAGCTACAGCAATCTGCTGAAAGACAAAAACACCATCTACTTCGACTATGCTGTTACACTCAATTATGAGCTTACAACTCAGGCGAAGATAAACAGCATTTCTGAAATGTTCTTTGATGACGCCGACTGGAGCCAGGATATTACAAGCGCTGTATACAAGGAATACCACGGAAATCCTTCGTTCCTGCCTGAAGGTGAACCTGAACTTTTCACACTTGACTACATTCTTGTTCCGACAGAAGACGGCGACTACGCTGCTGTAAGATACAACAGCAGTGACCTCAACCTTAGTTACTGCGGTGATATGATAGCATCTCACTACCGCTCAATGGCTGGTATTTCCTCACTTGCTTCTGACAGCAATTATGAAATGTACACCCAGTCATCAATAGAAACCTGTTCAAACTGCGGTATGAACTACATCCATCTGCGATTTGACACATCAAGATTCTACGGCGACGATGAACTCGCTTCAATGAACAGTGAACTTGAAACTCTCTACGATCATGGTTTCATGGGAAGAGAAAACCACGAATGCTTTTCACTCCGTTCAAACTACGGTACAGTCCGTCAGTACAATCCGGAATCAAACAAGAGAAACTGCGGCTTGAATCTCTGGAGCTATTCAGACAAGGAAAACAAGGTGAATTTCTTTGATCCTTATTCCTATGAAAGACTCGGCATAGAACAGGTGATCGGCTGGAACTGGCGTGACCATGCTGCTTCCGATGATCCGGAAACACCTGATATAAGCACATTTGAAGCAAAGGGTTTTGTTTCTGTTGTCTACAAACAGTCTGAAGGTATTGTTACAGCCGTACTTACCGGTTATTCCCCTACTTATCAGCACGACATAACCGTAACAGCAAACATTCCTGCAGATGAAGTCAATGAAAATTATCTTGCCGGATAATGATAAAACATAAAAACAGGGGCTGTTAAAAAGTCCTGAATAACAACAAAATCAGCATATCTTACTCACGTAAATAAGTAAGATATGCTGATTGCTTTTAAGGAGAGTTACACTGCTTCGCTGTATTTACGGTTTAATAAGTTATGCCGTTACGTAATGATATGATAATTATCGTGCAAGCATTGATTTAAGAAGAATAAAGTCAATTATGTTTATCTTTCCGTCTTCGTTTAAATCAGCAAGTACGGCATTAAAGCTGTAGCCGTCATCAGCTGCTGCAAGTAATTCCTTCAGAAGAATGATCAGATCAGTATTGTTTACCGATCCGTCGTCATTAACGTCACCCTTTACTACAACCGGTTCTGTAACTGTTGTTACAGCTTCAGTAGTAGTAACAGTTGTTGTAGCTTCAGTTGTTGTTACTGTTGTAGTCTCTTCAGTAGTTGTAACAGTTGTAGTTTCTTCTGTTGTAACTACTGTTGTTACAGGAGCTTCAGTAACAGGCTGTGCAAAAGGAGCCTGCGGCTGCTGTGTGAAGCCTGCGCTCGGAATACCCTTCTGGGAGTATCTGTTGTACATCATGTTTCCGGCCTGTGACTGTGCAGCGCTGTATGACTGACAATATGCCTTTACCTGATTTGCAGCAAGCGCCTTGTATCTGTAATTGCTGCCCGGCTTCCATGAAGTGCCTGTAGCAGTGCTGTTGCTGTCGCCGCCCTGCTTTGTTCTCTTGCATCCGTTAAATGAAGAACCTGTTTCTGTGTAGTGGCCTACTAATGAAACCTTATCCCAGTCACAGATAACATTTCCGCCGTTTTCATATACACAGTTTTCCGCATAGATATCACAGTCTGAAATTACTGTATATGCCATGCTGAACTTATTTACATAGTTATTGAGTGAGTGGAAGTAACCCCATCTCATGAGTCCCGGACCTCTTGTTTCACAGCCGTTGAAGTTGTTTGAAATAAGGGACATACGAGGGAATTCGCCGTATTTCTGCTTGTTGGAAGCATTATCATCAGGATAGCCGAGAATCAGTCCGTACTTGTGTTCACCGAATGAGCAGTCGGAAACTGTGCAGTAGTCTGCGTCATAGCAGCATGCAAGGAATTTGTCTTCATCCACCTGCCCTGTCTTAGGTGCTTTACCGTGATTGCTGTGACCGGTAAATGTTACGTGGTCTACCCAGATATTCTGACCTGAACCGAAATAGCATACGATAGAGTCGTTATGGTTTGATTCTGCGTCGTGGCCCATTTCAAGGTTCTTTATAATAATATTGTTGCCTGTGCCGCTGTTGGATGCAGTACAGAACTGAACATTGAATGTCTTGTGTGCACCGTAGCTGCCGATGATGGTTTTGTTATTGTGAACGTAGATACGACCAGCCTTGCACATGTATCTCTGACCGTTAAGATCAAGATTTGAAACTGAAATATTTTTTGTGATTACGATAGTAAGAGGCTCATCTGATGTTGCATATTTCTTGAGTTCATCAAATGAAGAAGCTTCAACTGTCTTTCCGAAGAGACCGCCTATATCAGCTGCTTTGGCTTTGCCTGTATTGTCATTGTAACAGAAGCCTGCAAATCCCTGAAGGCCGTCGCAGTTTAAAAGCCAGTGCTGTGAGATATCACCTGTATAGCCTGTAAGGGCGATACCTGAAGCAGTACGTGTAAGTGCAAGTGATGTGTCGTTGTAGTTTACGATCTTGTAGTTAAAACCGTTTCCGAGACGGTCCTTGTTTACGGGTACCACGTACCAGTGCTGACACTTTTCCGATTCGCTGCCGTATACGATAACACCGTTTCCGTTCTGAACGCTGTACTTGTCAGGAGTGATAAGCCTTCCTGATTCGGCACTGCAGATCTTGAAAAATGCGCCGTTCTGGTCTGTGCCGACGTAGTCAAAACGCCATGAACATGAAAGACTGCCTCCGAGTTCGGTCACAGCAAGCGGCGAACTGTCTGCTGTTCCGGTTTCACTGAGTACAATACCGTCATTTTCAGCCGATACGATATTCATCAGCTGAACCGGATAGTCAGTTGAAACCGCTGAAACGTATACCGGAGCGGTCTGTACGCCGAACAATGGCAGTACGTATGATAAGATCATGACTGAGACGATCGCACATACGCACAAAAGCCTGCTTTTAATTTTTTTCATTTAACTTTACCTCCGTTTAACGGTTACAGAAATATACTGTAACTCTGTCTGAACTTATACTCTTATTTTAACATACAAAAGTTGAAATTTCAATAGTGTAAACGATTTAATTATGAATTTTAAATCCAATTTACAGTCAGAGTGTACAACTTTCAGCATAATATGTCCCGAAAAATTGATACATATTTTCTTGAAAGATGTATCCGAATATGCTATAATTTTCTGTATGTGTATATCTTATATCGATATGAAACTATAGCTTTTTATAACACTCTGATTTAAAAGCATATCCGGTCAGACGATATGCGGAGGGAGAAAAAATTGAAAAAGAATAATATTATACTGGTCTCAGTTTCAGTTCTGCTTGCTCTGTCACTTGCCTCATGCAGTGATAACGGCGGCCAGGCAGAAAACACACCTGCAGTAACTGACACAGCTGCCGGAAACAGTAATGGTGAAGTTTCCGAAGAGGTATCCGAAGAAGCGGTTCCTCATGAAAAAGTTTACGAACATACCGAAGACTTTTTCGGACGTCTCGACGACGATTCAAAACGTCAGGTTGAACTTATCGCTTCAAAGATTCCTGAACTAAAAGGCGAATCTTCATATATCTTTATAAGCGACCTTGACGGCAACGGACGAAGCGAACTTATACTGACCGATCCGGGTTTCAGAATATATGAAGTATCAGAAGACCGCGACAGTCTTGCACAGACAGTGAACAAGGACAGTGACTATCCTTCGCTTTACCCGGTTACTGACAAGCTTATGTGTACTGATGAAAGCGGAAAAAGGCACTACATATGGCGTTCTGTAAAAGAGGAAGAACAGAACACCATACGCGAAAGTGAAAAAGAGTACATATATGAAAACGGCACCCTTACAGAAAGGATGCTTCGTTCAAGATTATATGAAAAATTCAGCAGCGTCTATACTGCATACTACAACAGCAGCGGAGAATCTGACCGTGCAGGTTATGCACGTGCAGTATCAGATCTTATGTTCAGAAACGGATTCAAGCTCACTCAGAGCAGCATAGGCGTACTCACTGCAGGTGATATTGTGAATACTGACAGCGAATCGCTTAAGCAGCTTATCGCTGAACTGAAAGGCTTTTTTAAGGTCACTGATCCAAAGGGAAAATACCAGTACACTGATCTTGAAGGAAAGTGGATAAGAACAGGCGGATTCTCTGCCGGAAACAACTACTTTCAGGCCAGTGACAACAGTCAGCTCGCTCTTGTTATAAGCGGTGATTCATATCAGCTTACAGGATCACTTCAGAGTGACACTTCCCCGCTTTGTTTCTGCCTTGGCGGAACGACCACCACTTCAATGTGGTACGCTTCCCTTACGGAAAACAATATAGTAAAGGATGCATCGGTAAGGCTTGAAAATGACGGAAAACTTATTCTTGAAGGAACTGTACTGAACAGCGACGGAGCTGCTGTGAATGCGGAATGGAGTTTCATGCGTGAGGGATCTCCTGAACTTGAAAAGCAGCTGAGCACTATGCAGAACAATACAGAAACAAATCCTGAAAATGTACAGAACGCTCCGGTCAAAACTCCAGAGGATGGGCTGAACATTCAGGATGCAGCTCCCGAAACAGTTCAGAACGAACAGTCTGAAAACCCTGAATCAGCTCAGAACGAGGAAGAGCAGGCTGTCACTGACGGTTTTCTCTGGTGATAAGATCTATAATATCATCAAGCCTTTCGACACAGGCATAAAGATACGGTTCGACCTCACTGTCCGGACCGGTCATATCAGGAACCATAACTACTTTACAGCCGGCTTTGCCGGCTGAAATTATACCATTTGGTGCATCTTCCACTGCCATGCACTCCTCAGGAGCAAGTCCAAGCTCTGCACAGGCATACTGATAAATATCAGGAGCCGGCTTTCCTTTTTCAACCATTGTCGCACTGATAAGCTTTGTAAAATAGTGCTTTATTCCGACTTCATCGAGATATTTTTCTGTACGGGCCATATCAGAAGCAGTGGCAACAGCTGCGGCAATGCCGTTTTCCTTAAGGAAGCTCAGTATGCCGACAGCACCCGGCTTAAGTTCAATACCCGTCTCGGCAAGACGACGGTTCATAAGTTCCTTTCGTTTTTCCCTGACCTTTATATAGTCAAAGTCTTCTCCGTACCACTCGCGGAATCTCTGAGGAGCAAAAGGCCTTCCGAGACTTCTTATGGAAAGGGTCTGCTCTTTCGTTATCTCATAGCCGAATTCAGCAAGCGCTTTAGGCCAGAATTCCTGATAGTATTTTTCGGTGTCTATAAGCGTACCGTCCATATCAAATATTACTGCTCTGATCAATTTTTTATTTCTCCTTGTACACAAAACGGCATCCGGAATAGGTTATTCCGGATGTCGTTTCTGATTTTATAACTACTTGTTATTTTTATCGTCGTTCATATCAGTCTGCTGCAGGTACTGAGGATTCATCTCCTCCTGCTGCTGCATATACTGGCCGTTCATCATGCCCTGTCCCTGCATGTACTGACCGTTCATCATATTCTGACCATACTGACCTGGCATCATTCCCTGTCCCATGTACTGACCGTACTGGCCCTGCATCATTCCCTGCTGCATGTACTGACCGTTCATCATGTTCTGTCCGTACTGACCAGCCATCATTCCCTGTCCCATGTACTGACCGTTCATCATGTTCTGCTGATTCGGCATACCATACTGATTCGTCATCATTCCCTGTCCCATATACTGCCCGTTCATCATGTTCTGCTGATTCGGCATACCGCCGTACTGGCCCTGTACTGAACCCTGCGGCATCATATTCTGCTGGTTCGGTGCTCCGTACTGACCGAGCATCACGCTCTGCTGACCGTTCATCATGCCCGGAGGGATCTGCTGACTTGCGTTCTGCGTAAACTGAACGCTCATCTGACTGCGGTTATTCACGCTCATCTGGCTGGCATTCATGCCTCTGTGACGTCCGTCAACAGGGCGGTACTGATGAACCACATCGTCCATTGTATAGAAAGGAACCTGTCCCTGCATGTTTCCGTCCGGAGTCTGCGGCTGTCCTGCGCCGTTAATCTGGTCGTTGTTATTATGTCCCGGCATAGCGAACAGATATTTTGTTTCGCTTTTGGTTCCGCCTTCATCTGTTTCCTTTTCAAAATCAGGAACAAAAGACATAAGCTTTTCCTTGGCGCTTCTCTTGGCTGTAATATCGACCTTAAGTATCTCAATGGATGAATTGTCACCGTCAGGATCGTAATCGCCGAGATCTTTAAGGCTGATATATTTATTGTTAGGTGAAACTACATAAGTGGCTGCATTGTATTTATCCAGACTGAGGATCGCGTCTATATCTTCTTTTTCAGGCAGAACAGGAATCATCTCAACGCAGTTCATTGTGATCATAGCTTCGATCCTTTTACTGCTGCCGCCTGATATTTTCTTGATAACTTCCTTTTCTGAACTGCCTGTAACAGGCTTGCCGTCAACCATATTGATAGTGTTGAATGCACTGTAAAGTTTTTCATCTTCAGTAACGGCAACACACAGAGTATCCTTCGAAAGGAATTTGGTCCCGTCATCTTTTTTGGCTGTGATTATTTCTACAGCTTCTGAATAAATGTAATCATATTTCATGGCATCGATCATTCTTTCTCTTTAGTGTAAGGTTTCATAATTTCCATAGTTTTATTATACAGTTTTTTGACGATTATTGCAAGAGTAATCCACAGATTATATATATTTTTTCATAATTCAAACGACGAAATGCTACAATCATAACATAAAAATATAATATTTGATTTTTAACAAAATCAGTAGTATAATATTGATATGTCAGATTATTTCAGGAAGCACTGATTTTTTATATCAAAGCAGAAGCAAAAGGCGAAGTCCCGCTTTCACTCCTCTCACAAATCAGTGTTTTCCTAATGAAAAGGAGATAAAAAACTTGGAAAAAGCAGAAAAATTAAAACTTATTACTTTCTTTGCAGTGGCCTTCGGAGTCACTGCTCTTATGGCTATCCCGATGTACTACGGAATCAAGCATGACATGGATCTGAACACGCTGACAATCACGCAGATGATGTATCCGGCCTGCGGTGTAATACTTGGCAATCTGTTCACATCAAAGAAAACCGGAAGCCGTTACCCTGTCATGGCCTACAGCTTTACACTTATATTCACAGCTATACTCATCGCACTGTCACTTGCCAGTGTTTTCGTGCCTTTGAAGCCGATAAATGTAGGAAATGCTGAATACTCTGTCATTTATCTGGCTGCATCAGCACTTATGATTCCGTTTTCAGTAGCCGTGTTCTGTATGTTTATCATGTCGGCAAAGTACAGAAAGGAAAACGCCGGAGTCTGTTTCAAAAACATGCTTATGAGCATTCTTCTTCTGGTACTGTTTCTGGTGATTTACGTAAGCAGGGTTTTCCTCGAATTCGGAATAAGCGAACTGATCGATCATGACGGCCTGGAACAGATGAATGAGTTTCTGAATGGTTTAAAATCCGTCACTGGTATCGTCATGCTTGTTTCGGCTGTGATCTCTCTTCCGTTGGCATGGCTCCCGTACTTCGGCGAGGAATACGGATGGAGGCACTTTCTTCAGCCGCGTCTGCAGCAGAAATTCGGACTCAGAAAAGGTATTATCATACTCGGAGTTATATGGGGATTATGGCACGCTCCATTATGTTTCATGTACTACAGCAGGACAACAGGCCTTCAGATGCAGACCGCTCAGATCATAACATGCATTGCATATGCAATATTCTTCGGCTATGTTTATATGAAAACCGAAAACATCTGGCTTCCGGTGACCATACATTACTTCAACAACAATCTGATCCCGGTGATCGCAAATGACCAGAGCCCTGACGTCATCGAAAATCAGACGATAAGCTGGTCCGAACTTCCCCTTCACGCTCTGCTTATGATCTTTTATATTCTTTTCATTTTCGCAAAGGATTTCAATGCATCACGCAGATCAGAAAAAACTGTTACAGAAAATAATCAAGCAGAATAAAAACAAATTCCCGTCATCAGATATGATCTGAGGCGGGAATTATTTTGTCATTTACTGTCAGCGGATGTGCAGGACGCTGATTTCATCAGAACGCTGAGGAGATAACTTCCTTGTCAATAAGGTGAGCGTAGAATACCATTCTTGCCTTGTCGCGGAATTCCGGCTTCACAAGGTAGTAAAGATAATATTCAGCCAGCGTAAATGCATTGAGTGTTCTTCCTTCGATCTTGAACTGTGAAAAACCCATAGGAACATATTTTTCTGTAATTGCCTCAGGAGTGATATGAGTCGAATGCTGTTTTACATCAGCAAAATCATATTTCATATACGGACAGTAATCAGAATTCTCATCTTTTGCTCCGTACTTTTCAGGGTCAAACGGCACCTTCTGACTTGTCTTCAGATACTTGCATATCGCCTTCTGCATGTTGCCGATATCACTGTAATGCTGCACACGCTTCGGACATCCCGGCTGGCAGCAGGCATTTACAAGTATCTCGCATATGTCCTTTTTACGTATCTTTTCAAGAACATCAAATTTATTATTGAAGTCGTAGTCAAGAACAACGATATCATAATTTCTGTCAGTTTCTTCGTTGAGTGCATCGATATCGGTTATTCTCTTGCAGGTGGAACTTGTGATTTTGTAGTCCGGATATTTCGTTCTTATATATTCCTCAAGAAGAGGAGACACAACTATAACTCCGTTTTTTCCGTTATTGGCAGTCTTTAGAACATAATTGCAGAAATCATCCTTAAGATCTTCCTCAGTTATGTTCGGATTTGTGAAAGTAAAGCGAAGCGGGATACCGAGCTTGTCAAACTCGCGTACTACGATCTTTACCGTATTCTTGTCGAATACGCCGTTTACTATCCTGCCGCC
>JAGDDO010000050.1 GCA_017848205.1 Oscillospiraceae bacterium
ATATATCTGAAAATCAGATGTACAGTTAAATCCTGAAGCTATGTGATGGTAGATGATAATGGTCAAGATACGCTGCAAGCTGATTTTCACCTTTTTCGTGATATGCTTCTCCGCACCGTACCTTAAGTTCAACTACAAAACGTTCACCGTGATAATCAATTACAATATCACATTAAAAGAAGCAAATCAAACGTGATATATTACTCAAAAGTAAAATCAAAATCACCAAAGTCTGTATCAAAGCTTGTAATCATCTCACCGGTATCTTCGCGGAAGTATTCAATGTGAAGCTCTGTGCCGCTTGTATAGGAAAGTTTAAATTCATCATCATAGAATCCATCATCCTGGACTCCCCATCCGTCTTCAGGAGCAAACTCATTAAATGTCATAAAATTACAGCTTATCACTGGCTTTGGAGCATCTGCACTTTGTCTTATGAGATAAAGATGTGGTTCAATGATCGGTCCGCCGTATATAAATACTGCTATATCACCATTATCAGTCGGAATAAAATGACAGGTACCGTTTACTATTCTTACAAGCTCTGAGTTATTCGGTGATGTCGTCCAGCTGTTTCCTGAATCTGTTGTATAGGCATAGTCATAATAGCGTGTTCCGGCAGCAGTATCTAAATGATATATTGCCATAGCAAGACCATCTACTGTGTCAGACGCGTTGGCACAACCTGTTTCGAACATTTCTCCAAATGTTTTCAAACGCGTGTGATCCTCAGATTTACCAAATTCAATATCCTGCGCTTTTTCAAGAGCTGCAAGATTTGCTTCACGTTTTGAAGCAGCTTCAGTAACTGCCGGTTCTGTTTCTTCCGGTACGGCTTCGGTTTCTGCTTCAGTTTCCTCTTCAGTAATTATCTCTGCTTCAGTTACCTCTGCTGCGGCTTCTGTTACCGGATTGTTTGCAACTGGTGAGTCCACATTTTCTTTTGGTCCGCATCCGGTAAATACGGCTCCTGCCAGTACTGCTGAAAGAATTATTACTCCATAATGTTTTTTCATTTTTTGTTCTCCTTTTCGAAAAATGATGTTCACTATTATAAACGACAAACATTTATGTCAGATACAATAATAAAACTTAATAATTATTATACTATATTCATACGATGCAAGGATCATCCTTCCGTTTATTATTTCAGATAAAAACGCTTCGGTGCAAGCTTATACACAAGAATAAAAGAAACCGGAATAAACAGAACTGTAGCAATCGCAAATATCACAAAGAAATATCTGAGCGAAGTCTCTGTCCATGTATCATCGTTGGATAATATATACAGAGTCCAGGTGCCAAGTATCATTAAAAAGTTGATCACCTTATATGCTTTTCCGTGCTCTGTCATTTCTTCAGTGAAAGGCTGGAAAATGTAATACATCATTGTATGGAAAACCGAGAAAAATACCGATGCTGCAATATATCCCAGACCGGCAAAGCATGCTGTAACCAGAAAATCTTCCCTGTGTGCAAGCAGAACGATCTCGATAGGTATAAAACCTAGCACTAAAGATGGTATGAGATCGATAAGAATGATGTACCTGATCCTGTATCTGAAATTTTCAAGGACGGCTCTTCCCTGTCTGTAGTAACCGAACTTGAGAAGGACTCTGTCACATTCATAGAAGAGAGCTTTGCATATAATCTGGCCGGATGACATAATAAAAAGCCAGTAGATCATTGCAGGTGCCTTACGTGCTACGCTTAAAAAATCGCTCGATTTTCCGAAATTCGGAACGAAAGCGTATAATATAAAAATTACTGCGGCAACCACAAGAACTATACCCAGTTTAACAACTGCCTTTGTTAGAAACAAATGTCTGTGTCTGTCAAAAAAGATCGCAGTAAGATATTCGTAACCCTTTTTATTCTCAAACTTTTCGCTTCCGGACTTAAGCATAACCTTCTCGTCATTTTTATTCATAACGAGCTGAGCTTTAAGGGCGTTTTGCTTGACATTTTCCTTTTTCACAGCAGTTATCTGTTCGTAAGTAACAAGTTCTTTTGCGATCATTCGATAACGTCTGTACTTTACCATATAGATACATGAAAACGTAGCGGCAAGAACCGTCAGAATGATTCCAGGTACACTGGTCATTACACCGTATGTGCCAACATTTCCAAGCTTAGAAACAGTTAATATTTCACCGATAATAAAGCTTATAGTAAAGGAAAACACCTGCATAGTACTTCTGGTACTTTTGCTTTTTTTCCGGTCATATAGGAACAGATGAACTGCCTCACCGATGCATCTGAAACAGATTACATACGCACAGCATAAAAGCCAGGTCTTTAAGCCGCCGAAAAACACCAGAACAAAGAAATCTGCAAACGTTCTTATGATTCTTCTGAACAGAAGTGTCATGTAATATTCCTTTGCAGGAGTGTGCATTACATGAAGCATAATAAAATCGTTTCTGTCCACGGAAGGTGCCGCCACACGGTTATGACCAAATGCTCCGAAAATACAGAACATCCAGAACATAAGATGAAACATCAGAGCCTGATTATTTTTTACTGCTGACGGATCATCAAAAACAAGGCACGGAAAAATAACAGTGAAAAAAACTGCTAAACATCCGAGCAGAAATTCGAGAATGGTTTTTCTTATCTTGTTTATTATCGAAAGGAAAAGCTTAACATCTCTGTTTTTGTAGCACTCATCTGTAACAAGCTTTTTAGTAAGCGGAAATTTCTGAAGATAATAGATCAGCTCATTACCTTCCCTGAAAAAACTGATCTTAAGCTGTTTGAAGTAAGGATTATTCATTCTTATAATCCTCCTTCAGAATCTCCATTACATATTCTTCAAGTTCTCTGTCGGTTCTGCCGTCAGTTGACAGTCCCTGAAGTTTTCCGTCATGGAGAAGAACGATCTCATCGCAGAGATCTGATGCGAGCTGCATGATATGAGTCGAAAGAATGGTAATATGATCTTCCTTCATTGAAAGAAGTATCTCCTTCATTTCGTGGGCTACTACAACATCCAGTGATGTCATAGGTTCATCAAGAAGAATTACTGCAGGATGTGAAATGAAGAACGTAAGCATCTGGAGCTTATTTTTCA
>JAGDDO010000464.1 GCA_017848205.1 Oscillospiraceae bacterium
CCTGAATGTATTTATCATCTGAAAATCGTTACCCGCGAGCAGATCAGCATATCTGTCATTTCCCGATGCATACAGGAATTCCGAGAACGACAGCGGATACAGCTTTATAAAATCGACCTTACCGACCGGAAAAGATGTTCCGCTGTGTAAAGCTATACCCAAAAGCGAACCGGCGCATACAACATTATACTCCGGATTGTTCTCATAGAAATACTTCAGTGAAGAAAGTGCGGAAGGCACTTCCTGTATTTCATCAAAAATAATAAGCGTTTTTTCTGCATCTATTTTCTTACCCGAAAACAGCTCCAGTCCTGTGATTATCCTGTTTACATTCATGTCCGAATCAAACAGTTCCCTGATACTAAGATCAGAGTCGAAATTGATATAAACTGTATTCTGATAATGAAGTCTGCCGAACTCTTTCATGAGCCACGTTTTTCCGACCTGTCTGGCTCCTTCGATTATAAGCGGCTTTCTGTTTCTTTTATTTTTCCATCCTAACAACTCAGCCATAGCTGCGCGTTCCATAACATCAGCTCCAGATTTATCATGATTACCGTGTAGCGCGTATTATTTATCATCAGTCTGAAATAATAGTTACTATCATAGTTTGTAAATTCATTATAGCACATCGCCACAAAAAGTGCAACGACTTTCTGTGTTGAATCGCAAAAAGTGCAGCGACTTTCTGCGTATGAGTACAAAAATTACAACGACTTTTGTTGCCTGGCATAAAAATTGTATCAGGCACCATCATTTCATTAAGACCATTACGCGAATAAATATACGTAAATACGCTGGATCAGTGAAGCATTAGACTAGTATATTATTGACATTTCTTGTTCAGCATGGTATAATACTTATAAAGATTATTCATCTTTTAAATTCTTATAACAAACTAAAGACAAGGAGGAGGAAATATTATGGCAACTTCAAGTATTACTCACAACTTTGTCATCACTGGTCAGGAAAAGATAGAAGCTTTTGCGAATGCGATTGAAAAATCAGCCACAAATCCTTCTTCTGAAACTTCAGAAATAAAATATACTGAAATCAAAACCATTGATGAACTTAAAGATTTACTAAGCAAAAGGAAAAAAGCATGAACAAAGATAACATCATTATATTAAATCTCAGCGAATTTGATGTTGAAAATATCGGAGATGATATATCAGATATCATCTCCGATTTTACTTGCACATTAAATAAAGATGTTGAATCATTTCTTCATAACAACGCTATAGAATTCACAAGGAAAAAGCAGTCGGTAACTTATCTGGTATTATCAGGTAAAAGTGCACAGCTGCTCGGTTATTTTTCACTTACTATTAAACCGATAACAATTACTATCGATGTAAACACAAGCATAAGCAATACCATGCGTAAGAAAATAGAAAGAGTTAGTAAATTCGATGAAGACTCTCATTCTTACACACTTGCTGCTTACCTTATTGCACAGTTAGGAAAAAACTTCTCTGAAAATGTCGATATTCTTATTGATGGCAGTGACTTATTGAATCTTGCAGTCGAAAAAATAAAAGAAGCTCAGAATATTGTCGGTGGCCTTGCCGTTTTTCTGGAAGCAGAGGATAATGAAAAACTTCTTGAATTCTATAAATCTAAAAATGGATTTGTTGAATTTGGTTCACGTATGTCTGAATCCAGCAGCGAACCACACAAACTAATTCAAATGATCAAACTTCTCAAATAAACAAATATTAAGAGCTATCTGATTTAATTACGAATCAGATAGCTCTTATTGCTCTGTTCAGAAAGGTATCAGGCATCGCTGATGCCTGATACTATCAATAAGCTGCCTTAAGGCAGCTCTCGTTTTGTTTGAATTCCAATTTGCCCGCAATTAAACGCGCAAGCTTAATGTTTTCAGAATTCAGATGCGCTCTGTGCATCTGAATTTTCTATTGTGCCGCAGGCACCACATTTTCGGACGATGCCATCATATCTCTTTCGTCTGCTTCAAGCCTGTCAGCAGTATCACTGAGATAGTTTGCGCATAGCTCCAGTTTGATTGAATGGCCTATTTTCATATCTGCCAGCTGCAGATCCAGCAGGTCTGTCCATTTTACTTTGCTGTATAGCCCGGATATTTCCTTATCAAGAGCACCGAGTCTTGAATTGACGTTCCTGATCCTGTCAGCAAGTCCGCGGAGTGCGGAAGTATCGCATTTTATGCTGCTGTCTGAGCTCAGATTTTTCAAGCCGTTTTTCATAATACTCAGAATATCCGAGCAGAACTCCTTGCATTTCATAACCGCTCTTGATACTCTGGCTATGTTTGAAACCACGCTGGATACACAGAGGAGAAAAATTTCAACTGCAGTGACCGCAAGTCTGAGTCCGGCATAATAACATACTGTAACTGCCAGCTGCGTAACCGTTGAGATCAGTGCATTATCCTTAAACTGAAGCGGCTTTTTCAGAAAATTGAGAAGTGCTTTGTCTATACTTTTCTGTACGGACAAATCTGTAAACAGCGATCCTGCAATAATGTCAAGCTCGGATAACGCGATTATATAATCCGACACTCCCGAAGACTCACCGTTCAGACCGACGCTGTCTCCGCCAAGTGCTACTTCTATTACCGACATCATTGAACGGCAGACTGCATCACGGTCTTCATCCGGAAGAGAAAAAACATATTTATTGAGGCTCTTCGCCAGTGCAGCTAATCCTCTCTGTCTGCTCACTTCCGGAAGCAGTCCCCCGCCGTTAAAATCAAAAAGCGTAGGAATCGGATTTCCGCTTTCATCTTTCCTGAACGGAGCATGGGCTCCTTCGAAATCCACATCACCTGTCGGAGTTCCGATGTACATTTTCTGTTCTTTACTGAAAATTCCCGGCCCCAGCTCATTAACATAGTCATTGTCACCGCATATCGAATACATCTTTGAGCACTGTTCCTTATAGTATTCTTCCCCGAAGACTTCACGGATATGATCTATAGCGGCCTGAGACGGACTCTGGCCGTCAAATGAGTAGACGTGATCAACAAGATGACCGTACTTTGAATACAGAGTTACAAACTGCGCACCGTTACCGCCCTTGGAATGTCCGGTAGGCATAAGGTTGCAGGATGAATCGATACCCAGCTTTTCGATGGCATGATCAAAGAACTCAAGACCTTTCTTCTGATACGGCGAATACTCTGTGACCAGACCCACAGCATTATCGAACCATCTTCCGTCACCTGTTCCCTTGAAAGCAAGAAAAACATCCCGTGAAGTACCGTTGTCTCTGTAGAAAACAGCCTCATATGCCCCGCGGTATTCGCTGTTATAACTGGTGAATTCACTGCTGTCCCCGAGTACATATTCTCCTATGTGCAGTTCCTGTCCTTTCGTTGTGTCGAGAAATGTTCTCACTGCTGCCACCGCAGCACTTTCATCCTCGTTAAGGCCTCCTGACATAAATATCTGTTCAACGATAGAACGTATATCCATTCCCTCGTAGTCGGGGTCAGTCAGTGCATTGCTGTACATAAGAGTATCGAATACAAAAGCAGTATTGGCTTCATCCATATTAATTCCGTTCTGTAATACTGATTCTCCCATACTCATATCCACCGTGCTTCTTTCTCATAGTTATTTACATTCCCGTGCAGCCAGATCTGTCCGTGATATGAATGCCATCCTTTAGTGGCTCTGAGTGAAGGATCTTCAAAGTTGTCGTATACAGCCTCATCTGTTGTATAGAACACATTTGCACAGCATATCACATTCTTTTCGTGAAATTTCTCATATAAGGCTCTGAGCTTTTCCTCTCTGTCAGAATCATCATAGCCCGGTGCCAGAAAGATCTCACACTTTAAATTCGACCCGTCTGAACCCAGATATTCGGAAAGGCTGGTATTCTTATTAAAGTTTTCAGGCAGAACATGTCCTTTTACCACCGGACTTTTAACTCTGCATTCACCGTAAACTTCACTCGCGATCTCATTCATTATGCGCAGTCTCTGTTCCCCGAAATAAAATGCCAGATAGTTGTCACGATAGTTTACCTTATCGTTTTCAAACCAGACTCTGACCAGAATTTTATCGTCACTGCCTTCATTCCCTGATAATGCTGCCGAACGGAAATACCATTTAGCCGATGACTTCTCCGGCTGGAAATCATCATAGGCTTCGGCGAAAATAAAATCTTCCCCGTACTTTTCTTCAAGATATGCTTCGCAGCTTTCCTTGAATAACGGATATCTTTTCTTGTCTTTTTCAAACATGCATCCACACACTCCGATCACAAGCAGGGTGACAACCGATATTATCAGACCTGCCTTTAAACTTATTTTTCTCACGTTTTCAGTCATCAGCCTTTGAGGTATCTATGCTGCAAAGTCTTGAACGTGCATTCATGTAACTGCTTATACTTTCATCCAGAGCAGAAACGAACATCCCGGTATTTATCCCCTGAAAGCTGCTTAGTTCATGCCGTATATCACCGAGTTCATTTATTATGCTGTTCAGTTCATCTATAACATGTGACAGATCAGCCATTTGTCATCCTCCTGTCGATAGTATTCTCCTCATTTATAAAAATCCCACGAGAACCGGAGCACGCATGAGACATATTCAGATAAAAACTATTATTTAAAAGCAAATGCACTGTCCTGCGCGGCCACTGCAACTGGTAACATTATATCATAATATATTTATCACGTCAAATCTTTTATTGAAAATGTATATAATCAGAAAATCAAATCAACATCAGACTAATATAACAGCTGTTTATAAGCGTCCGCAAAAAATATTTTTACAGTCTCTAATAGAATAGTGTTGATTTTTTCTTCCGCATGTATTATAATATTGTGTAGAATAAAAAGCAAACGGTATATTTCATGTCCTTTAACAGACATGAATGTATGTAATTTAAGAAAGGATAATTCAAATGGTAAACCCACGCGACAGACGTGTCAGAAAAACCGAAGAACAGCTTGTAAAGGGCCTTACAAAGCTCATGAAAACCAAGAGCATCAAGAACATCACCGTAAGGGAACTCGCTGACGAGGTGGACATCAACCGCTCTACCTTCTACCTCCACTACAAAGATATTTTTGACATGGTTGAAAAGATCGAAAACGAACTTGCCGCAAACCTTATAAGCACACTTGACGAACTGAACAACAACCACATCACCCAGAACATCCTTCTCGATTTTCTGAGCGATACTTTTGAAACGATCTACCTTAACGCAGAACTCTGTGCGGTACTTTTAAGCAGCAACGGCGACATAAGCTTCCAGAAAAAGCTCCGTGACATAATCGACACAAAGACTCTGGAGATCGTAAACACTTATCTTGCCGGAAAAGCAACAAAAGATGAAACTGTGCTCATTACAAGCTTCATCATCAACGGTATACTCGGTATCATTTCCACATGGCTGCAGAACATCAGCATCGGCACACCTGAAAAGATGGCCGCAACAGCATGCAGTCTCATTGAAAACGGCATAAACGGATTCTATACCAAAAACTAAGGAAGTCAGCAATCCGGCTTCGCCGGATTGCTGGGGGGAGAAATAAAGCGTATAAACAAAGAACTCAAAAATCTTTGTTTATACGCTTTTTTGTTATTATCAGAATGAAACCCTTTGGGTAATGCCTATGTAGCATTTACCGCGGTTTACTGTGATCTCATCGCCGGTTTCAGCATCAGTGAATCTGAAATTGCTGTCGTCGCCGTTTTTGGTCCAGTTTATCGCTTTCACTTTTCCGCCGGAGAAGTAGTATCCTTCGCCGCCGTCAAGTTCAACGTCCATGCGGTAACCGTCATCGCGGAGATAAACGTTTGTCTTGAGCGCAAACACATTGGTGAATGCAAGCTGCTTTTCATTGGATGCATCCATGTGCGGAGATCCGGAATGCTGCTTGAGATAGGTCTTTGTCTCACTGTCATAGGTGAATGTACTGAAGTATGACTCGGAGAAGGTAAGCGTCATGCTTTCGCAGTCCTCATCAGAAATGTCAAGGAACTCTGTTCCTTCTGCAAACTTCATGTAGTCAGCGCCGCCGTTCTTGGCTTCAGTGCGGAAGCCTGCATTTTCAATACTTGCAGGAAGCTGGCTGCCGTCAAGACATCCGGTGTGTTCTCTCGCGTAGTATTCCAGTCTGTTTTCGTCGTTGTAGAAAAGTCCGTCCGATGAATTGTCTCCGTCGAATCTGTCGATTCCGAGACGTTCAAGTGTTTCCTTGGCAATGGTCATGTCCATGCCCCAGTGGCAGTAGATCGCGTCAAGGCCGTTTGCAATAAGCGGGTAGTAGTAGCGGCAGCTTCTTATTGAACAGAGTGTCGGAACGTTCGTGTAGTCACCAAACACTGCCATGAGTCTTGTTATACCGCCTTCAACGACTACTTCGTAAATGTAGTCTGCGGAGCTGATACCGTACTGCGGAAGTGACTGGTCAATGTTGTTTATCATTACCGCGACCGGTCTTTTGCCGACTGCATCGGCATTGTATCCGTATTCGCCTGTAAGCGGATTGTGTGCAAGTGATGTCGGATCAGGTTCTGTTGTTACCTCAGAAACTGATTCGGTGGTATCTGCATCCGGTGCTTCTGTTTCTGCTGCTTTTTCGGCAGTCTCTGCTTCAGTTACCTTTTCAGTACTGAGATCAGGTTTTACTGTGTCTGTTTTTTCCCCGCATGATACGAGCGATGCGGCCAATACCAGAGCTGATGCCGCAGCTGCGATCTTTCTAATCTTCATCTTGAATTAATATTTCCTTTCAGATCTCTATTCATAAATTTATTCTTCTGACGGCGCCGGTTCTTCCGACGGATCATCAGGAACATTCGCTGGTTCCGTTTCTTCAGGAGCTTCAGTAACTTCGGCTGGCTCCGTGTGTACCGGTGAAGGTGACGGAGACGGTGAAGGAGAAGGTGAATGTGACGGAGAAGGTGAAGGGCTGTGTGAAGCCGGTGTCGGTGAATGCTGAGCCGACGGTGACGGAGAAGGTGAAGGTGTTGTTACGGCAACTGTTGTTTCCGCAGGATTAAGTGAACCTATCTTCTCGAGAGCTTCCTTCATGTGATCCTTTATAACTTCGACCTTGTTTTCCTCGAAATTGACCTTGTACTCACCAAGTACTTCATTTTCACCGGTGAATATGTTCATTATCTCGATCCTTACCGTTTTCTTTTCAGAACCGGTAACGTCAATACTCCATTCATCAAAGCCTTCAATGTTTATATCTTCAATGGCATCAGTCTGCTCATTGTCAACAAAAATTCTGAATGTACATACGCCTGTAGCTCCTTCAGGGAACTTAAGATCAATTGTAACGTCAGACTCAGGAAGCTTTCCTGTACTGATGTAAAGAACGATCTTTTCCTTCGGGTTTACAAGTGTGTCACCCGGGAAGTTCTGGCTGATGACTTCGCCTTCCGGTGCCTTGTCATCCTTTTCTTCAAAGTCAACGATGAAGCCGGCATCTTTCAGAAGCTTTTCAGCCTCGTCCTTCTGCTTTCCGACAACATTCGGAACTATCTGTGAGTCATCAGGAGCACCCTTGCTGACGTACAGTGTTACCTCACCGGTAACTTCCATACTTGTGCCCGCCTCAGGTGATATACGAATAACGTCGTCATAGGCGATCTTGTCGTTGAAAATCGGTTTGAGCAGCACCTTGAAGCCTGCCTTGTTGATCCTGTCGCAGGCTTCAGTCGCGTTCAGTCCGGTAACGTCAGGTATAAGGTTTCTGCCGCTGCTTATTCCGACATATACCTGTGCGCCTTTTTCTATTTCAGAACCCTGCTCGATACTCTGCTCGATTATCGTATCGGCTGCGTACTCCGATAACTGCGGTTCGCCTTTAATCGTTATAACAAGGTCTCCGGAATAACGGCTTACCATGTCGCTGTATTTCTGAGGAACCAGTTCCGGCATGATGAACCTGTCATCTTCCTTTTTGCCGAAAATCAATGATACAACACCTGCAAGACACGCTACAACAGCGATCATTCCGATAACGGTACCGATAGTTGCAAACTTGTATTTCCATCCGCTGCCCGGTGTCTCATACTCCGGCGGAGGTTCCGTAACGGTCTCGGTCCTGCGTCTTGCCATGCGCTTCCTTCTTGACTCGCCTTCATGCTTCCGGTCAATGTAGTAGTTAGGCGTTGCCTCGTCAGGATCGTAGTCCATAGGGTCCGTTTCCGTGATCTCCGGTTCTGTTTCGGTAACAGGCTGCTCTGTATTCTCAGGAGTTTCCTCCTCTTCATCCTCTTCAGCATTATGATGAGGAGCACCCTTGTAAACATAGCCGAAAACATGGTCAGGATCGCTTTTCAGACGTTCAATGTCGCGGATCATTTCGCGGGCAGTGTGATATCTGTCTGCCGGATCCTTTTCCATCGCCTTGAGTATTACTTCCTGCTGTCCGATAGTGACATCAGGATCAATGCTTCTCGGCATCTTCGGATCGTCATTCATCTGCATGAGTGCAACTGTAAGAGGATTATCCGTATCAAACGGTTTTTTGCCTGTAAGCATCTCGTACAGTATGATACCCACTGAATAGATGTCGCTTGCACCGTCCGTCTGCTTGCCGCCGGCCTGTTCAGGACTTATGTAGTGAACCGAACCGATGGTCTGCGCCGTTGCGGTTATGCCTATTTCATAAGTGAACTTGGCTATGCCGAAGTCCATGACTTTTATTGTTCCGTCCTCGAACATCATTATGTTCTGAGGTTTGATGTCCCTGTGTATTATTCCTCTGTCATGGGCATGTCCCAGTGCACGGAGTATCTGGATGGTAAAGTGCGAAGCTTCCTTCCAGTCCAGCTTCTGCTGCGACTCCATGTATTCCTTCAGGGTAATGCCGTCAATATATTCCATAACGATGAATCTCATTTCATCATTGAAGCCCACATCCAGCACCTTTACGATGTTCGGATGGGACAGCATGGAAACTGCCTTCGATTCATTCTTGAACCGCTGCAGGAACTCATCGTTTTTTGTATATTCATTTTTAAGGATCTTTACAGCAACATCCCGTCCCTCCAGACGGTCAAATGCTCTGTACACATCAGCCATTCCGCCGACACCGATACGTTTTTTAACTTCGTACCTGCCGTCAAGAATAACCCCGATATTCTTATCCATAAACTATATTTTCTCCTTCTTTAATGAAAGCTTTACAAATACAGATCTGACCGCAGCACCTGCTGCCGCGGTAAGGAGGATCTGCACAGCTTTTCTATAGTTCCCAATCCTTAATTGCCTTGGCTTCTTCATACATCTGACAATAACTTTCATGTCTGCTCTCAGGTATGATCCCGTCCTTTACAGCCTGAATAACTGCGCACCTTTTTTCACATGTGTGCGAACAGTCGCTGAAACGGCAGTTCCCTGAAAAATCGGAAAACTCAGTAAAACATGCACTGAGCTCCTCTTTTTTTATTATATCATACTTGTTTGTCTCAAAAGTCGAAAACCCCGGAGTATCAGCAATGTACCCCCCGCCCTCGAGCTTGTAGAGCCGGGATTCCCTGGTGGTGTGTCTGCCTCGTCCGAGTTTTTTGCTTATCTCGCCTGTCCTGATTCCAAGCGTGCTGTCAATGGCATTCAGAAGAGTTGATTTTCCCACTCCGCTGTTGCCCGTAAAAGCACTTATCTTTCCGGCAAGCATTGATTTGAGTTTCTGCACTGTACTGTCGTCAGTATAGTCTATGATGACCACATCTATACCGACTCTGGTATAGACAGAACAGATATTGTCAGATCTATCAAGATCCACTTTTGTTATCACCACAACAGGCTTTATGTTCTTGTACTCTGCTATGGCGATGAATTTATCAAGAAGTAACAGATTAGGTGACGGCTCACAAACGGACACTACAAAAATGAGCTGATCCATATTTGCAAGCGGCGGTCTTATGATGTGATTTCTGCGCGGCATTATGTCCTTGATGACCTTTTCATCAGAAAAAGTTACCGTGTCACCCACGCACGGGCTGCGGCCCTCTTTCCTGAATATTCCGCGCGCTACACATTCATAAATACCATCAGGAGACTCTACTGTATAGAGTCCCCCGATGGACTTTATTATAAGTCCTGTTTTATCTGAAGACATTACTGATCTCCGGCCTCTTCGTTGTTCTGTCCGTCATCATTTCCTTCAGCCGGTTCATCTGATTCAGGTTCTGAATCTTCAGGTGTCTGTGACGGTGTCGGAGACGGTGAAGGTGATGGTGAAGGTGACGGAGACGGTGATGGTGACGGTGAAGGTGATGCAGATTCTCTCTGCTGGTTAGGCTTGATACCGTCAACTTCCTTGAATGCAAGTGTTATATCTTCTGAAACAGTCTGTCTTGTTCTTGTTTCGTCAAATGCAAAGTTGTATTTGCCGAGTTCGTGTTCCTTGTTGTTGCCCTGGTTTACAAGTACGATAGTGATGAGCTTCTTGCCGCCTGATGAACTGATGGCAATGTTCTTGCTTGTTGTATACTTTGCGTCAACGTCTCTGTGTTCGCTGTTGAGTGTACCGTCTACATATACCTTGAATGCGAATACACCGAAAGCGTCCTGTGGGAAGTTGATCGTGAGTTCCTGTGTTGAAACAGCAGGAAGACCTGTACTTACGAATACTGTGATTGTTGAACCTGTTTCTACTACTGTGTTAGGTGAGAAGTCCATACCAACTACAGTACCTTCAGGCATTTCTGAGTTTCTTGTTGCTGTCTTTACTACAAGATCGAGGTCCTCGAGCATCTTCTTGGCTTCTGCTTCCTTCTTGCCGTTGATGTCAGGGAGCTTTACCTGTGTTGTCATCTTGCCTCGGCTGATGTATACAAGAACTGTTGAACCTTCCTTGCATGCTGTGTTTGCTGCAGGTTCTGTCTTGATTACGTAGCCTTCCTGAACTGTATCGCTGTAAACGAGCTTTGTCTGTGATGAGAAGCTCTTTTCCTCAAGAATAGCCTTTGCCTGTGACTCTGTAAATCCGTTGTCAAGCGGCGGAACGTCGATCATCTTCGGACCCTTGCTGAGTACGACCATGATCTTGTGACCAGGCTTTACAACTGAGTTCGGCTCAAGATCCTGTTCAAGGATGGTATTGGCCGGCATCTGTGAATACTTTGTTTCCTTAACTTCGAAAACGAGGTATTTGCTGTAGAGCTTCTTGGCGTTTTCATATTCCTGTCCGACGAAGTTGTTTACTGTGAATTCCTTGTAGTCGGATTCGCCGCCGAAGTAATTGAGCAGGAGCCCTGCAAGGAAGATCGTTGCAATGATGATAACAACTATAACGATACCTGAAAGCATCGGAACAAAGAGTGATCTCTTTTCAACATATTCCTCCTCGATCACAGGTGTGTCAGAGTAGCCGTATGAAGCGTCGGCTGCCACGCTGCTGTCTGCAGTTTTGTCTGAATCCAGCGATCTGAACGACCTTGTTGAATTGATGTCATTTGTCTGTTTATCTTTTTCCATGATGTTACCTTTCTCCTCTTTGCTGCGCCGCGCACTTCTGCCCGGATTCAGCTTAAACTTTTCAATATCTGCGATCATCTCTTCGGCGCTGGCATAGCGCTTGTCCGGATCCTTTTCCATGGCTTTCATGATGATCTCCTCAAGCCTGTACGGAACCTTCGGATTCACATCCGACGGACGCTTTGCCTTTGCCTGCATATGCATAAGTGCGACCGAGATAGGATTTTCATTGTCAAACGGTTTGATACCGGTCAGCATCTCATAGAATACCACACCGGCCGAGTAGATGTCACTCCGCTCGTCTGTCTCGCCGCCGCGCGCCTGTTCAGGGCTTATGTAATGCACCGAACCGATGGCCTGTGCAGTGGTGGTAAGTCCCTCGTCCTTGGCGAACTTGGCAATTCCAAAGTCCATGACTTTTATGTTGGTGTCTTTCAGCACCATTATGTTCTGAGGCTTTATGTCCCTGTGGAAAATCCCCTTTGAATGTGCATGTCCGATCGCTCTGAGGATCTGCAGCATAAAATGCACTGCAGTCTGCCATTCCATCCCCTTGTCTTTCTCCATGTAATTTTTCAGGGTTATCCCTTCAATGTATTCCATGGCGATGTACTGGGTATCAGAATTGTTTCTGAAACCAACATCTATTATCTTCACAATGTTCGGATGGAACAGCTGGGCAATAGCCAGCGATTCGTTACGGAAACGGCGGAGAAACTCCTCGTTTTCGGCATATTCTTTTTTAAGGATCTTTACGGCTACAATGCTTTCGTTTTCATCAAGGCGGTCCTTTGCCTTGTAGACGTTGGCCATGCCGCCTGATCCTATAAGCTTCTGGATCTCAAAGCGACCGTCAAGCTTTTTTCCAATATATTTATCCATGTATCAAACACTCCTGATCATCTGATAGGGTCCCCTTCTTCATAATTCCTGTCAGCTGTTTTCAGCCACCGCAAGAGTTATGTTATCAGGTCCTCCCTTTTCAAGAGCCATATCCACAAGCTTCTTGGCCGCTGTTTCCACATCACTGTCCGAAAGCACCTTTTTTATCTCTTCGTCGGTACAGCAGCCGTGGAGACCGTCCGTACAGATGAGGAGCCTTGCGCCCTGAAGCTCGGTTTCAAAATAATCCACTTCGATCTCCCGATCCACGCCGACAGCCCTTATGAGCATGTTCTTCTTCGGATGGTTGACCGTTTCCTCCTCAGTTATCTTTCCCTGATCCATGAGGAGCTGTACAAAAGAATGATCTCTGGTTATCTGCTCCAGAGAGTCACCGCGGCAGAGATAAGCTCTGCTGTCGCCGACATTTACGATGTGTACCGTGTCGGTCTTCGCGTCTATGAATGCGGCAACGCAGGTAGACCCCATACCTGATTTCTCAGGCTCTGCGTGTGATGTGTTGAATATTACTGAATTAGCCACTGTAACTGTTGAGACCAGCAGATTTTTCAGGCTTTTTGAAGCAAAGGCCCTGTCGTAACCGGCAATGAACTTGCTCCTTACTACCTCTGATGCAACGGTGCTGGCATATTTACCGTGGTTTTCGCCGCCCATACCGTCACAGACTATTATCAGAGCGGAACCGTCTGATTCGTCTATTATCTCACAGACTACCATATCCTGATTTTCATTTCTGCATAAGCCAATATCCGATTCACTGGCTATTTTCAATCATCTCACCTCTTGTACTTTCGAATTCACGTCTGAGCTGTCCGCATGCCGCATCGATGTCAGCACCGAGTTTACGGCGGACGGTCGCGTTTACACCGAGCTTTACAAGCTCGTTTTTAAACTTCTCGACGTGCGATGAGGAAGAGGAGTAATCTCTCTCCTTTACATCATTTACACCTATAAGATTTATATGACTTATCATGCCGCCGAACAGTGAAGCAAGCTTCTTTGCATCAGCGGATGAAGAGTTGACATTTTCAATGACAGCATATTCGAAGGTTATCCTTCGTCCTGTCTTTTCAGTATAGTATCTGCACGCTTTCATGAGCGCAGCAAGGTCATACTTTCTGTTTACCGGCATTATTCTGCTTCGTGAAGCATCGTCCGGACTGTGGAGCGATACCGCAAGATTAACGGAAAGCTTCTCGTCAGCAAGTTCGCGTATGCGCGGAACGATACCGCAGGTGGAAAGCGTCACATGCCTCTGGCTTATTCCGTCCGACTCCGGTGCAGTCACGATTCTTATGAAACGCAGGACATTGTCATAGTTGTCAAGCGGTTCACCTATTCCCATGAGCACCACGCGTGATATTTTTCTGCCGAGATCACGCTCAGCCTCGTACTTCTGGAGAAGTATTTCAGATGCCGTAAGGTTTCTGACAAATCCGGCAATAGCCGAAGCACAGAAGTCACAGCCCATTTTACAGCCTATCTGCGTGGATACACAGAGCGACAGACCGAAGCTGTATTCCATTACTACAGACTCGACAATATTGCCGTCATCAAGTCCATAAAGATATTTTACAGTATTATCTATAGATGATTCAAGCTTTCGGACGATATTTAGGCGTTTTATACAAAACGTATTACTTAGTTTCAGTCTTAAACTGGCTGATAAGTTAGTCATTTCATCGAAACTGACCGCTTTCTTTACATGCAGCCATTCATAGATCTGTCCGGCACGGAATTTTTTCTCGCCGAGCTGTTCCGTTACCGTTTCCGTAAGCTCTGCAAGGCTTAAGGAAAGTATGTCCGTTTTATCAGTCATGATCATTTCCTTCTTATCTTTGAAATAAAGAAACCGTCACTTTCAGGTCCGGAAGCTCCGAGGACCGCCTTGTATCCGCCGAAAGGTTCTCCGGCATTTTCAAGGAAGCTCATGCCCTCGTATTCATCATGCTCTCTTAGGAAACGGTCGATGATCTCATCATTTTCATTACGGTTGAGAGTACATGTGGAGTACACGAGCTCGCCGCCTTTTTTCAGGTAGGAAGCTCCGTTGCACAGTATCTTATACTGTATATCATAAAGTTCTTCAAGACCTTCGGTAAGTTTATATCTGATCTCCGGCTTCTTTCCCATTACGCCGAATCCGGAACAGGGAACGTCGCAGAGCACCTTGTCCGCGCCTTCCAGTGAAGCGTCGTATTCAAGGGCGTCATGTGTAAAGGCCGCTACATTTTCAAGATGGAGCCTTTCCGCTCCGTCCTCGACAAGACGTGACCTGTGTCCGTAAAGATCGAAGGCAATGACCTTTCCTTCGCCCTTCATCATCTCGGCCATGGTAAAGGCCTTTCCGCCCGGTGCCGAACAGAGATCAAGCACTGTATCGCCCGGTTCCGGTGCAAGAGCCGCACAGGCAAGCTGTGAGGATATGTCCTGAACATGGAAAAAGCCTTTTCTGAAAGCGTTCGTATGTGTAAGAACACCGGAAGCCACGCTGTAGCAGTCGGAAAGTAATTCCGACTTCACAGGTTCTGCTTTTCCCATAGCCTCCCTGAGCTTCTTTTCATCGGCAAGCAGGCTGTTTAAGCGTATGTAGACCGGAGGCTTTCCTGTCAGACGTTCGAGAAACGCTAAGGTAAACTCTCTGCCGTATCCGGAAAGCACCATTGAGATTATCTCGGGTGATACCGAATAACGAACTGAAAGTGCTTCAAGTTCATCTTCCGGTTCCTTTACCGCCGAAGGATCACGCAGAAAGTTTCTGAGCACCGCATTGACAAAGCCGGAAGCACTTGAAAGGCGGAAGCTTCTTGTGAGCTTCACCGACTCATTGACCGCCGCATTGTCCGGCACGCTGTCCATATATTTTATCTGATAGATCCCTGTCCTGAGTATGTTCAGAACTGTCGGATCAAGTCTTTCAGGTCTTCTGGTGCTGAAACACGAAACAATGTGATCCAGCGTAAGCTTTCTTTCAAGCACTCCGTAGTAGAGGGTCGTTATGAACTTTCTGTCCTGGGGAGTCATTTCATTTGATGAAAGAACACTGTCAAGAAGAATGTTCGAGTAACTGTCCTCACTGAAGGTCTTTGACAGAAGTTTTACCGTTTCTTTTCTGCAGTTTACCATACTATTCTCCGGTAGTGAATTTTATTCCTGTCTGAAGCTTGCTGCCTCTGAGATAATCGGCAGCCTTCATTCTCTTGCTTCCTTCAGGCTGAACTTCGGTAAATCTTATTACCTCACCGTCGCCGCAGACTGCAAGGAATTCAGATGATGCTCCGATAACCGTACCCGGTTCCTCAGATGATCTCTTTCCTGCAAGTTCGGAACGGAAGAACTTTATTCTCTTTCCGCCGAGGAATGCAAATCCTGTTATGGCTCTTACCGTGTTGTGTATTTTCTGAGCCGGTTCGTTAAAGTCGATAAGCGACATATTCTTTGTTATCATCGGTGAATAGGTGGAAAGGCTGTCATCCTGAGGTGTGCGTGTGAGAGTACCGTTTTTAAGTTTCTCAAGTGTCTTCACAAGAGTTCCGGCACCGCACTCTGCAAGTCTGTCGTGAAGTTCGGCGAAAGTTTCGTTTTCACCGATCTCAATTTCCGACTTTACAAGCATGTCACCTGTATCAAGGCCCTTGTCCATCATCATGGTAGTAACGCCTGTTTTCTTTTCACCGTTTAACAGGCACCACTGCATAGGAGCTGCTCCCCTGTATTCAGGAAGAAGTGAACCGTGAACATTTATGCATCCGTGCTTCGGAAGTGAAAGTATCTCTTCCGGAAGGATCTGACCGTATGCAACAACAACGATAAGGTCAGGAGCATTCTGCTTCAGCACTTCAAAAGCTTCTGCAGCATCATCTCCCTTTCTCAGTGAAAGCGGCTGATAAACCGGAATGTTCATTTCAAGCGCAGCTTCCTTGACCGGAGTAGGGATCATTTTGTATCCGCGGCCCTTCGGCTTGTCAGGCTGTGTGAAAACAGCTGTAACATTTTCGCCTGCATCTGCAAGTGCCTTAAGTGACGGTACAGCAAAATCAGGCGTACCCATAAAAACTATATTCAAGCTTCTTCCTCCGGTTCAACAAACTCGTCAACAAGATCAATGAATAATTTTCCGTCAAGATGATCTGTCTCGTGGCATGCACATCTGCAGAAAATACCTTCAAGTCTCTTTTCGTAGTAATTGCCGTTTCTGTCCTGTGCCCTGAGTGTGCAGCTGTACGGTCTCTTTACATATCCCCATACATTAGGGCATGAAAGACAGCCTTCAACGTCACGCTGTTCTCCTTCCGGATCAAGTATTTCAGGATTGATAAGCTCGATAAGGCCTTCGCCGACATCGATAACTGCAATTCTTCTGAGAATACCGATCTGCGGTGCTGCAAGGCCGTAGCCCTGTGCCTTGTAGAGTGTGTCCTTCATATCGTCAAGCAGAGTCCAGAGACGTTCGTCGAACTTTTCAACTGTTCTGCATTTCTTGTAAAGTACTTCGTTTTCCTTTGTAACAATATTTCTTAAAGCCATGTTCTACCACCTTTTAAACTATGTCGCCGTTCATGTCGGCATAAATATTCACGTTTGAGTATTCGCGGTATTCCGCTGTCTTAAGCAGCACCCTGCGAATAAAGCTTCTTGTTTCCTTGTTGTTTTTGCATTTCAGGATCAGACGGTACCTGTACTTTCCGTTCATCTTGGCGATACCGGACTGCACCGGTCCGAGCACCCTGAGCGGAAATTTTATCTGTTCTGACTTTATTACGTCCTTTATGATCTTCAGTGTAACTGCAGATGCCGCAGCCGCAGCAGCGTCAGATACTGATGATATGCCGATAACGCATATGTCACATACCGGCGGGAAGATGAGCGTTTTTCTGAGGGCTATCTCTTCCCTGTAAAAACCGGCGTAGTTCTGTGCAGCAGCAAGACCCAGCACGTAATGATCCGGCATGAAGGTCTGAAGATAGGCTCTGCCCTTCTTTCCGCCGCGTCCGCTTCGTCCTGCGACCTGCGTTATAAGGGAGAATGTTCTCTCGTAGCTTCTGAAGTCGCCTGAAAACAGCGACTTGTCAGCAGTAACTATTCCCACCAGAGTTACGTCCGGAAAGTCAAGTCCCTTGCCTATCATCTGGGTGCCGACCATAATGTCGTACTTTTTGTCCGCAAAATCCTTAAAGTTCTTTTCGTAGGCATAACGTGAAAACGTCGTGTCTGCGTCCATTCTGAGTATTCGTGCATCAGGGAAAAGCGCTTCAAGCTGCTCTTCCATTTTCTGTGTGCCGAAACCCATCTGTTTGAATACTGTTCCGCCGCATCCCGGACATTTTTCCGGAAGCTCCGCTATGCTGCCGCAGTAGTGACAGACAAGCGAATTATTGGCTTTATGGTAAGTGTAAGGTATGCTGCAGTTCGGACAGTAGACCGGGCTGCTGCATCCTGCACACGAGATAACTGTATGATAACCTCTTCTGTTGAGAAGAAGGATGGTCTGTTCCCCCGCTTCAAGGTTGTGCCTTATCTCATGCACAAGGACTTCGGAAAACTCACTGGTGTTTCCGTTCGCCCTTTCCGCGTTCATGTCAACTATTTCAACATGAGGAAGATCAGACTTGTTGAATCTCTCGGTAAGTTCGAGAAGCTCGTAAACGCCCTTGCGGGCATAGTAGTAGCTTTCCACCGACGGTGTGGCCGATCCGAGCAGAAGTACCGCTCCGTGTGTTCTGCAGCGTTCCTTCGCAACGGCTGATGTGGTGTATCTCGGGGCACTGTCCGACTTGTATGAGCGTTCGCCCTCCTCGTCCATGATAATGAGCCCGATGTTTTCAAGAGGCGCAAACACTGCACTTCTTGTGCCCACAACTATTTTTGAAAGGCCCGCTTCGATACGCCTGTATTCCTCAAGGCGCTGTCCCAGCGAAAGATTGCTGTGGATGACCGAAACGGTTCCGCCGAAAAGCCTGCAGAAATTCTCAACTATCTGCGGTGTCAGCGAGATCTCCGGAATAAGGAGCATGGCCGTCTTCCCCTCGGAAAGCGTCTTTTCAATGAGTTTTATGAAAACCGAAGTCTTTCCGCTTCCGGTAACACCGTGAAGAAGGAAGCAGTGAGGTCTTCCCTCGCTTATAACTTCGGAAACTCTTGAAAACACCCTGTTCTGTGCTTCGGAAAGGACTATTTTTCCCAGTGCGTCCGGTTCGTATTTTTCCTCGCCCGGAAGTCTGTAGTCCGGAACGCTGAATTCCTCGCAGGCTCCGTTTTTAATGAGGTTCTTTATAACTGCCTCAGTAACGCTGCATATGTAGCAGACTTCCTTTACAGAAGCTGAACCGTTCTCGCTAAGAAGATTTATGACCTGTTTCTGTTTGGGGGTGAACCGGAACATGCCCGGTTCGTTCACACAGGCTTCCGTAAGCTTTATCATGCGCATGGTTTTGTCCTTTACGCGCTGACTCGTTTCGCTTACACGCCGTATGATGCCCTTTTCCACAAGAGACTCAATTACCTGTCTTTTGCCGTTTTCCGATGAGCTTTCAAGCAGTTCATCAAACTCACGTTCCGAAGCCGCGTTTTTCAGGAATCCTGCAAGATTCCGTTCCTCATCGGTAAGACAAGTAAAGTCTGCATCTTCGCAGAAGCTGTACTTTTCATTTATGCTTATGTTCATACCCGACGGAAGAATTGTACGCAGAGCTTCATAGAACGTACAGAAAGTATTTTCCTTGAGCCAGAGGATCATGCGCATCATTTCGGGGCTCACTACCGGTTCACGGTCAACGACCGAAAGAACGGATTTGAGTTTCATGGACGGC
>JAGDDO010000465.1 GCA_017848205.1 Oscillospiraceae bacterium
ATGTTATTAACATTAAAACTAAACATAAAAAAGGTTCCCTCAGTACTGACACTACTAAGGGAACCGATTTTTTTGGTGCATAATGCTCTTTACTTCATTTCAGTGATATTATACCATAATCCGATTATCAGTACAAGGCTAAACAAAAACTCCGCATACTGCTTTCTGTAAGCAGTATACGGAGCGGATAACAAATACTATTCAGATTGATCACTTCATTAGCAGCACTGATACTGCAAAAATGCCGTCCTCAGTGGATATATCAGTACTTCCTCCATACTTTTTCGCTATACCGGAAATGCGCTTAAGTCCAAGTCCGTGATTCTTTCTGTCAGATTTCAGTGTTGCAAAACCATCACCGTCTTTTTTTAGGTTTGCATATGGATTTTCACAGGTTATGCAGATCATGTTCATCTGTTCTCTTACCGAAAGTGTTACGATTCTTTCACTTTCTTCAAGAGCACTGCAAGCCTCAAAAGCGTTATCGAGAATATTACTGAATATCCCGCACAGATCATAGTCAGAGAATCTGTATCCGGAAAAATCGGAGGCGAATTCAGTATATATCTTTATTTTGTTCTCAGAAGCAGCCGAATATTTTTTATAAAGAATGGCATCGAGTACACCCGAACCTGTTTTTACCGGCGGCTTTACGTTTTCTATTTCATCTGATATCTCGCCGATATATTTTAATGCACCAGTGGTATCGCCTGCATCAAGAAGTCCGGCTATCGCCGAAAGATGATTCTTTATATCATGTCTTATAAGCCGAGACTCATTGTATCTTAAGTTTACCTCGTCAAGATATGCTTTCTCTGCTTTTTCCGCATATTTTTCGACTGTTTTGTTTACCAGACTATTAGAAACAAGTAAACACGCAATCAAACAAATCAAATCTGCTGCAAGAAAAATGATATAAGTATTTACGTACTCCCCGAACACTTTTACACTGCTGTATTCCGAAATAACTGACTCCGGATTCCAGAACGCAAAACAACTGACTCTGCTTCCAAAATGAGATCTTAATAATTCTTCAGCAAACAAGATAACCGTGGTTCCTACAGCAATGATCTTTCGCTCTGCCAGAAAACATGCGACTGAAACAAGGAAGACTATCATAGCAGCAGTTGCTTTAACAATGATCCTTAAAACAAGAAATTCTCCTGTCGATACAGTCAGCGAACAAAGTTTGAAATCTCTAAGTGACTGAACCGCTCTGCTTAGATTTCCAAGTCCGGCTGCATGATCCGCAGCGACAGCATTCAGAGTATATATTCCGACAGCAAACACAGTCAAAGCAACTACATACCGAATAAAACCTGTTTTTCTAAACACAGTTTCATCACTTCCGGACTTCAAATAAAGCGAGAAAACAAACGCAGATAAGAAAGCAGCCAGCAAAGCAAATACATCGCTTATCCTGTCTGAGAACAGCATCTTGATTCCTGCATCAGAAACTGCGCTTACCTTAACGTTTTCAAGAAGATAATACTGCGACCCTGTGTGTATAATCTTATTCTGCTTGTCTTCATCAAAAAGTCCGCTGTTTTTCATTTCACCTGTATTCTTTAATACATCTGAAACGTAATCGGAATAGCCGGAAGCGTATCTGAGCTGCGTACAACACAGATTGATGAAAGTCATTCTGTTTTCAGCCTCTGTTTCACTCATTCCGGCTTTTTCAACTATTTCTATCGCTTCATCTTCGGTATATTCCGCTCTGTATAAATATCTTTTACTTTTATCCGAAAGCATCTCTTTTGCATGCAGAAATTTTTCAAGTTCTTTATGTTCCGAATCAAGTTTCAGATATTCCGCATCATATTTTTCCGGATCCAGAGTTTCGAGATACTTATCAGATTTTTTTATCATTTCAGAAGAATATATTTTGTTTCCGTATTTAAAATACTTTTCGGAACTGTAACTGTTAAAGGAAACTACAAAATTGATAACAGTGAAAAATACAAGGACTGCAAAAAATATCAGCGAATATCTTTTACTCTGCACGATATCCCTCCACGCATATTTTTCATTACAGCAGCCATTACACTTTTTCTTTTTCTTCTGCTGACAGGAAGCACTTTCCCGTCCGACATCTCTACTGTATCACTTCCAATATTCCTTATTTTCGATATCTGCACCCATACAGAAAGATAGATTTCTGTAAACATATCTTCAGGAAGCAAAACAGATATTTTGCTGACCGGAACTGCTGTGTGATACAAATTTCCTAATGTACTTACAACTGATCCCCTTCCGTCGGACTCAATACTGATAATATCAGAAAAAGGGATTACTGCAGTTTCATTTTCACGTGTTTCAACCGTCAGGAACCCCCTCTCATATTCCTTCATAAAACGATCAAGGACTTTATCTATACGGTCCTCAAAAGAATTCTTCACTATGTAATCGAAAGCTGAAACAGAAAATCCTTCATACATACGATCTTCAAGTGCGGTAACAAATATTATTACAGACTCTCTGTCACTTTCCCGTATTTTTGCTGCAGTTTCCAAGCCGTCGGAATCGACAAGCTGAATATCCAGAAAAATAATATCAAAAGATATTCCATTACTCAGTGCTTTCAGAAGATCATTTCCGTCGGTATAGACATCTGTCTCCGTACTGATCCCGCGTCCGGAAAAATACTTATCCGTCCTGTTTATCAGTATATCCGAATATACCTTTTCGTCTTCACAAATCGCTATTCTCATTTTATAACCAAAACTCCTGTATAAATCAGATCCCTGCTCCGCTGATAAGATACACTGCATTTACAATATCTGCTCCCGGTATCATCTGAGACAGAAAATACGGAACGGTAAATATGAAAACTGAAATTCCCATAGCCGATGAAATATCCGGGCAAAGCCTGCTTACAATGGCGCAGAGTATCCCTGTCACACATGTAAAAAGTGCTCTTACAGCAAACATAAGAACAAAATACTGTGCTATACTTATGTACGGACCGAAGTCACGCATAAACGGAAGACTCTGGACCGGAACAGAAATATCATTGTAACCCATAAATCTGCCTATCTGAACAAACTGGATCATATGAACCGCAATGCACGAAACAGTACAGATCAGTATTACCGGCACCATTTTCGAAATAACAAGTTCTCCTCTTCCCCTGTAAGACGAACGAAGAGTATTCTTCATATTATTCTGTCTGTCATAGGCAAACACACCCGAAAGTGCCCCGGTTATTCCTATCAGGATAAACAATGATGCTCTGTTCTTCGAAGCATTGTCCCTGCGCAGAAGGAGTTCATAAGAATACGGTTTTATCAGATCAACTTTGTTTCCTGTCTTCTTAAAATATTCATAACCGCCGGACATATTTTCATAAACAGTGGTAAATGCCGTGTATCGTTCTCTGGCATTCGTAAGGTTTGACATAACCTGCGAATATTGTCTGCCGACTGACTCCGTGTATTCACTTTGTTCAAGCTTCGCTGCTCTGCTTTCAAAAAATGAGATCTGCCTTTCAAGTTTTTCTTTATCATCTTCGGCTTCTGCCATACGCTGTTCAGTTATTTCACCTGCATATTTTTCATACCATTCGGCTTCACGGTAATTGGTCCTGTAAACATAATTATACCTTGCAGACGATGATAAAGCAAGAACAAATGCTGCAGTAAGGAAAAATATTCCACCCTGCTTAAAAAGTATTTTATAGGTCTCCCAGCCGGTAAGACTTCTCTGTATCCGAAGCTTTTCAGTTAATTTCGAAATTCTTTCTGCAATTCCCCTGGAACCGTTTTTCTCTGAAACATACATTCTTTCGTGAATAAAATATCCGGCTGTAGCTGTAACAACTGATATGCTAATCATAAATATTATCAGAACAGTGATCACAGGAACTGCATTTCCGAAAATATTCAGAAAAAATACTTCACAACAGTATTTATCCGGACTGAACGCTGTGATTAGATTTATATATCTTAAATGATTGAATGATGATACAGGCGGAATGAACTTGAAAAACAGAAATTCAGTTACTGCGGTAACAGCTGAAACAGTATATGTCATACCTGAATCAAATAAGCTCAGAAACAGAAAAAAAAGAACAGTCGCTG
>JAGDDO010000466.1 GCA_017848205.1 Oscillospiraceae bacterium
AGAAAAGGTGATTTCCACCCTGCAGGTGGAAATAATAGAATTGCAGCTCGAATGAGCTGCAACAATTCGGAGGGAAGGATATATATGAGAAAAAAACGCATTATAAATATAGCTGTGATCATATTGGCAATGTTGATTTTTGGATCTGAAGACCAGATACCAGGATTTGTTGTGTTAAAAATAATAGTTAATATTCTGCTTATAATTGCTATGACAGTAACTACAATTATGGTTTATAAAGGCAAGGAAAAAGTGTGAAAAATAAAAGGAAATGCTGGCACAGTGACTTTCGCTTGAAAAAGGAGAATATCAAAATGGACAAGATTGTAGCTGCATGCGGAAATGACTGCTCGGTCTGTCCGAGATATATCGCACATCCGTATGAAAAGACAGATGAAGAATTAAGACATACAGCCGAACTGTGGCAGAAGATAGGATATCGTGACAGAGTTGTTTCAAACGAAGAGATATCCTGCATCGGATGCCGTCCTGAGAACTGGTGCAGATACCGCGTGGTAAAATGCTGCGAGGAGAAGGGTATCAGTAACTGTTCGGAGTGTGCGGAATATCCGTGCGATCATATGAAGGAATGTTTTTCTGTAACGAAGTCCTTTGCACCGAAATGCAGGGAAGTCTGTACAGATAAGGAATTTGAAATGTTAAAAAAGGCGTTTTTCGAAAAAGAGGAAAATCTGAACGAATGTAAGGAAAAACGCACGCAGGCATAGAATGTGCAGCAGTACGAACTCTGCCGCGGCGAACTGATTGACATCACATTATGGGGACTGTTAAGGGCGGATCTGAAGTTCTGAAACACTGATATGCTTAAACATCTGAGAAACAGGCAAAATGGCGACCCGAAGGGACTGACTTTAGATTTTCACCACTCTTCACTTTAGATTAGCACCACTGTTGACTTTAGATTAGTACCATGTTATACTTTAGATTAGTACCGGTTCTGATTTTGGATCAGCACCGTATCTGATTTTAAGGAGATATTATTATGATAAACCGAACAGCTCATGATGCACTTATGAGACTTGCGTCCCAGTTTCCGGTTATCGGAATAACTGGTCCGAGACAGAGCGGAAAATCCACGCTGACAAAGGCGGCTTTTCCGGATAAGAAGTACATCACTTTTGACGACCAGACAATGCGTGAACTTGCAAAATCAAATCCGTCGGATTTCATTGCGGCTTTTAAAGACGGTGCTATTATAGATGAAGCCCAGAAAGTTCCTGAGATCTTTGATGCTATTAAATTGCATGTTGACAGGGAGGAATTTACTCCTGGAAAATTTATACTTACCGGTTCAAGTCAGTTCCGGCTTAAGCAGAATATGACGGACAGCATGGCAGGTCGTGCAGCTTTTCTTAAATTACTGCCGTTTTCAGCCGGAGAACTGAACAGTGCCGGTATTTGTCCGGATGATCCGTATGACCTTATTTTCGGTGGTCAGTATCCGCCGCTTCATGATAAGAAAAAGCATTATATCGCAGATGACTGGTATGAAAGCTATATAGATACCTATCTTGACCTTGATGTTAAGGATCAGATAAATCCGAATAATCTTTCTGTTTTCAGAAAATTCATTCAGATCTGTGCAGTTTACAGCGGACAGCTTCTGTCGATGGACAGTATAGCGAAGGAAGTAGGTGTTTCCGCACCAACTGTGAAATCGTGGCTCTCGATACTTGAAACATCATATATCATCCACTTCCTTGAACCGGATACCAATAATCTCGGCAAGAGCATTGTCAAGACACCAAAGCTTTATTTTATTGATTCCGGCCTGCTTTGCTATCTTCTTCGTCTTGACTCAAAGGAAGAACTTCTTCTCAGCCGTTTCAAAGGTGCAGCCGTGGAAACATTTGCGGTTGCAGAGCTTCTCAAACACAGAATGAACAATGGTAAAAAGCCAAATCTTACATTTTTCAGAGACAAGAAGGGCTTTGAAGTAGATACTATTGCTGACTGGAAGCACACATTTGCAATTGAGATAAAGAGCAGCAGTGCACCTGAGGCTAAATTATCAGCCAATACAAGAAAATATGTGGAAATGCGCGATGGTGAAGATGTAAGGAACGCTGTTTTCTATCTCGGTGACGTGACGATGAATATAAACGATACGGCATATGTTTCATGGAAAGACTGGAGCAGTTTTGTTTCAGGAGATATCAGCAGATAAAATCAGCTACGGAGGGAATTTTAATGGGAAAGATATACTGCCTTATTGGAAAGAGCGGGTCCGGAAAGGACACTGCTTTCAATG
>JAGDDO010000467.1 GCA_017848205.1 Oscillospiraceae bacterium
GCAAACAAGATCTCAACTGAGATGGGCAATGTAATTACAAAGCTTGCCGGTGACAGTGTTTATGACGCATATATTTCAGACCGTTCATCGGTTTACGGCATCAAGACTGCAGACAAGAAAGCAGAAGAGCTTATGCAGTGGACAGATGCTGACGTAGATGCTTCACTTCTTACCTGTCTTGGCATCAAGGATGCGGGAGACATTTACTGCTTAAAGAACGAAGTAGTAGTTACTGAAGAAATTCCTACGGTCACAAATGAAGCAGTTGTTACTGAAGCTGCCGCTGTGACAGAGGAAAGCGAAGAAGATACTGACGGCGAAACTGACGAAAACACAGATGAGGAAACTGATGAAGAAACTGAAGACTCATCTGAATCTGATGAAGATGAAGACGAATCAGATGACGAAGAAGCCGGAGACGACGAAGATGAGGATGAAACCACTGATGAAGTGACTTCAGAAGATCCTTCGGCAGCTGCGGCAGAAGCACCTGCTCCTGTTACAAAGACAGAAATCGTAAAGAAAACAGTTCGTCTTGTAAAGGCTGACGCAAACCGTCTTGCTGAAATAAACTCAAAGAGGATCATTACAATTGCCGGTGATATTTATGCAACTGTCAATATAAACGGTAAGGAATGTGATCTTCTTTCAAGAATAAAGGAATTCAACAGTGCAAGCGACAAGTTCTTTATCCATCCTAAGAACTACGCTAAATTCGGCGAAACAATAATAGTATCTGATGAGGAACTTCTCGGACAGAACGAAGAAGATACCGACGAGAAAAAGCCGGAGGACGAAGATACAGAAGATGAAGATTCTGTTATCGACGAGGATTCTGCTTCTGATGAAGACGAGGAAGAAGATAACGAAACTGCCGAAGATGAAGAAGACGAAGAGGATGAAGAGGACGATGAAGATGAGGATGAGGAAGACGAAGACTCTGAAACAGTAACCGCTCCGTCCGTTAAGAAAATAAACGGTATGCAGAAGCTTGAACAGGATATGCGTGACGGCTTCACACCTGACCTTATTGTTTACGATCCGGCTGACAATGACTTCAGTTCATACGCTGCAGACGGAAAGTTCGCCGACATCCGTGACTTCATGAAGGACGACGTTGAGATCAGCGCAGATGATCTTATGGAAAACATTACTGAGCTCTGTATGTCAGGTGATGTAATGTACAGAATATTCCCTGTATTCAAGGGCAGAACATTCATCGCTGATGAATCATCAGCTGACGGCAAGTCACACTGGAAGATGAGTGAATTCCTTGAATCAGCTAACGTTTCAAATACAATTTACGTAAACGAGGAAGATGCACTCGATGCAGTTCTTCCGGCTTACCTTATCGACCATACAGATTTTGACGAGAAGACATGCACATTTGACAAGAAGGACTTCAGAGAACTTCTCCAGTGGGCAGATGCATTCCCGACAGTTGATGAATCACCGTCAGCTGACTACGACACAATGGTGCACAAGCTCTATTCAGTTCGTGCTGATCTTCTTTCATCACCTAACCAGATAGCCTATGCAGAAGCTGAAACAGGCGAAGATGCAATAGTAAAGGGCATGCCTTCGACAGATAAGGAACTCGGACTTCAGGTAGAACCGGGCTTATGCTTCTCAGTTCTTAAGACTTCTGACGCAAAGAACGAGGCGTGGTATTTCATCCGCCAGTTCCTCACTGAAGACTTCTACGACTGGGGACAGGACAAGGGCTACACAGAGGATGAAATAAACGGACATCTTAAGAACAACGTTCTTCCTGTAAGAAAGTCTGTTCTTGACAAGCTCATTGAAGACTGCACATCATTCAGATTTGAAAAAATGCTTTACGGCAAGGATTATCTTCCTACCGTTTACACCACATGGGGTGAGGAATACGAGATCGACGAGATCAGCTCATCTGCTGTGGACAAGTTCAGAAAGGCTGTAAACAGCACAGCTTATGCTGATCCTAAGGGTTCACCATACTACAATGCAGTAAGGGAAGAAGCAGTCAAGTATTTCACATCTCCTGACATGACAGCCGAAGATGCTTCAAAGGCTGTACAGAAGGCAGCAAGTGCATTCTTAAGCTCTGAATCCTGACAGGAAAACTTCTGAAAAATCAATATTAAAGTAAAATATATCCTCCCGGATCGTTTTATACGGTCCTGGAGGATATTTTGTTTTTCTCATGGTAAATATACGGACAGATTTTTATGTCTTTAATGGTTGTAAACATCCTTAAAAAATGTTATAATATAAGAGATTGAACTCAAAGAGGCTGATTGCGGCCTGACAACATTAGAAGCAAAATCCTTTTTTGCGTTCACTTATATATCAAGATACGGAGGGGAACAGTATGTCAAAGGAAAACACCGGTGCAGTACGCATTTCAGAAGATGTTATAACATCAATAGCAGCTAATGCCATCAATGAGATCAAAGGAGTGGAAAATATCCGTTCAGATTACGGACTTATCCGCAGCTTCTTTGTAAAAACGAGTCCGGTCAGCGTGAAGGCTGACGGTGACGTGGTTGAGATCAGTGCTGATGTTGTACTGAAACAGGGTTACAGTGCAGTTCTTACCAGTGAGAAGATACAGAACGCTGTCAAGTCAGAAGTGCAGTCTGCTACAGGGATCACAGTATCAAGAGTCAACGTTAATGTATCAGGTATAAGCTTTGAAAAGAAATAAAAGGAGTTTTTTTATATGGCAGATAAACTGACAAGAAGAGACATCAGAGACAGTGCATTCAAGATCATTTACGAATCACTGCTCAGAGATGATCCTGTTGATGAGCTTTTTGAAATGGCTGAGGACATTGACGAGATCGTGGTCAATGATGATGTCAGACAGATGGTAACTGATGTTCTTGCAAAGTCAGAGGAACTTGATGCTATGATCGCTCAGTACAGCAAAAAAAGAGTGTTTGCACGTATCGCCAAGATAAACGTTGCAATTCTCAGAATAGCTTTCTACGAGATCCTTTACAACGACAGGATCCCGACAAATTCAGCTGTAAGCGAAGCAGTACTTCTTGCACAGAACTATTCCTACAAGGAAGATGTATCATTTGTAAACGGAATTCTCGGTGCGTACACAAGAAGCATTGAAGGTGAAAATAAATAATGGGCTGTTTCCTCGGTATAGACACCAGTAACTATACCACCTCGGTAGCCCTTTACGACAGCGTTACCGGTGAGATGAAGCAGCAGAAAAAGCTTCTGCCGGTGGCTAAGGGAAACTTAGGGTTAAGACAGAGCGACGCTGTTTTTCACCATACAAAACAGCTGCCTGATCTTGTGGAAGCGCTCACTTCAGATATCGTCCTGACGGCGGTCGGAGTTTCTGTAAAACCGAGACTTGCCGAAGGATCCTACATGCCCTGTTTTCTGTGCGGCGAAGGTCTTGCAAGATCACTCGCAGCTATAACCGGAGCGGAGCTTTACAGGACATCGCACCAGACCGGACATATTCTTGCTGCTCTTTATTCAGCGGGAAGACTTGATCTTTTATCGCGGGAGTTTATCGCCTTTCATGTCAGCGGCGGTACAACAGACTGTCTCATATGCCGGCCGGACGATGAGAATATAATTGACATTACAGAAGCCGGAACTTCACTCGACCTTAAGGCAGGTCAGGCTGTTGACCGGGCAGGACTTATGCTTGATTTTGCTTTTCCGTGCGGACCGGCTCTTGAGGAGCTTGCTTTAAAGAGTACGAAAAAGTTTAAGGTAAAGCCGGTGATACGCGGTACGGACTGTTCGCTTTCCGGCCTCGAAAACAAATGTAAGAAGATGAAGGACGAAGGCGAGCCTTACGAGGATATCGCACTTTTCTGCCTTACATATGTTTGCGAGACCATAAAGGCGATGACGAAAGCGGCAATCGAAAAATACGGGAACATGCCTGTGGTATTTGCCGGAGGAGTAATGTCTGACCAGATAATAAGGGAAAGACTTGAAAAGGAATTTGATGCTTACTTTGCAGAGCCGCAGTATTCATGTGACAATGCCACGGGACTTGCGGTCTATGCCAGAATAAAATCAGGAGCATGAGAAATATTGAATATACTGACGGTATCTCAGCTTAACAGATATCTGGCCTTTAAGTTCAAGGAGGACGACAGACTCAAAGGCATTTACCTGAAGGGCGAGATCTCAAACTTTAAAAATGCCGGACATCTGTATTTTACACTGAAGGACAGTGACACGCTTATCAAGGCTGTCATGTTCCGAAGCAACGCAGCTTCGCTCCGGTTTATGCCTGAAAACGGACAGAGCGTTATAGCTCAGGGATCCGTTTCAGTTTTTGAGCGTGACGGAGTTTATCAGCTTTACGTAACTGACATGGTGCCGGACGGAGCCGGAAACCTGCAGCTGGAATTTGAAAAGCTGAAGAAGGAGCTTGAAGCGGAAGGCCTTTTTGACAAGGCTCACAAGAAGCCGCTGCCTGAATTTCCGAAACGCGTGGGTGTAATTACATCGGAAAAGGGTGCTGCACTCCAGGACATGATAAACATTATGTCCAGACGCTATCCGCTTGCGGAGCTTGTGATCTATCCTTCGCTTGTACAGGGAGCCGATGCACCTGCGTCACTCTGCCGTGCTTTAAGCGTGGCTGACTGCGGTGACTGTGACGTAATAATAATTGGACGCGGAGGCGGTTCGTACGAGGACCTTGCTGCTTTCAATGACAGACAGCTTGCCTATTACATATATCATCTGAATACGCCTGTTATCAGTGCTGTAGGACACGAAACTGATTTTACCATCGCTGATCTGGTGGCGGATCTTCGCGCGCCTACGCCGTCAGCGGCGGCTGAACTTGCCGTGCCTGATATCGCAGACATGATAAAACTTGTGGATTCACTCAGAGGAAGAACGGAAAAATCCTTTGAATTCTGCATGGCAAGACTTGAAACGAAGCTTTCGTCTCTGTCGACAAGGCTTGGCAGGGTATCTCCTGAAAATCTGCTTTTAAAAAGCAGTGCTGAGCTTGAACTGAAACGGAAAAGACTTGACTATTCGATAAAAAATATCCTGACCGGTAAGGAGAACGCCCTTTCCGGTAAAGTGTCCCGCCTTGAAACACTGAACCCTCTTGAAGTTCTGAAGCGCGGATACACCACGGTTTACAAAAAGGAAGGCGAAATGATAAAGTCAGTCTCGGAAGTTCAGACAGGGGACAGCATACGAATTGATTTTGCAGACGGCTCAGCCTTTGCATCGGTTACAGATACGGAGAGAAAATAAGATGTCTTTTGAGAAAAAACTTGAAGAACTTGAAAAGATAGTAACGGCTCTTGAAAGCGGAAAAATACCTCTTGACAAGGCTGTTGAGCTTTACGGCGAAGGCATGAAGCTTTCACTTGCATGCCGTAAGGAGATAGATGAAGCTAAGATGAAAATTACAGTAGCTGGAGAAAAAGATGGAACAGAAATATAAAGACATAATGGCGGGATATATCGCCGCTATCGAAAAGAATATAAGAAAATATACCGAGGACAGATCGGGCAACGCTGCACAGAACCGACTTACAGAAGCAATGCGCTATTCTCTGGAAGCCGGCGGCAAGCGTGTGCGTCCTGTACTGGTAACTGAATTCTGCAGACTCTGCGGAGGAACTGAAGTCATGTCAGCTGCTCCGGCTGCGGCTATCGAAATTATACACACCGCATCGCTCATCCACGATGATCTTCCTGCAATGGACGACGATGATTTCAGACGCGGACGTCCTTCGTGCCACAAGGCATACACAGAGGCTGAAGCAATTCTTGCCGGAGACGCTCTCATGATCCTGCCTTTCCAGATAATCGCAGAGGACAGTGCACTTGACGGTGACAAAAAGGCTAAGATAATCTCAGACCTTGCTGCTGCAACAGCAGTAACGGGCATGATCGGCGGACAGGTCATCGACATCGACAACGAGACCAGAGATGATGTTGACGAAGCAAACTTAAGATACATGTATTCTCTTAAAACAGGCGCTCTTATCAGGACCGCATGCCGCATGGGCTGCATAGCTGCCGGTGCTTCCGAGGAAAAGATAAAGCTTGCCGACGAATATGCGAAAAAAATAGGTCTGGCTTTCCAGATCATTGATGATATACTTGACGTTACCTCAACTACTGAAGAACTTGGAAAACCTGTCGGAAGTGATGAGGAAAACAACAAGACCACATTTGTAACTGTTATGGGAATAGAGAAAGCAAAGGAAGAGGCAGACGCGCTGACAGGGGAGGCTATGGCTCTTCTTGAGAATTTCGATGGCAGTGATTTTCTGAAAGCTCTTACAATGGAGCTGCTTGACAGAAGAAAATAAAATTCTTTGGCGGGATCTGACTGGGGATCTGCTTTAAGTGGAACTAAAGGGAAGTATTTTTTATGTTTAACAATATTTTAGTGATCAGTGCGTCTTCATGGTTTGTGGCTCAGATACTGAAGACTCTGATCCATGCAGTAAAGAACAAAAAAATAGCATGTGAAAGAATGATAGGTGCAGGCGGA
>JAGDDO010000468.1 GCA_017848205.1 Oscillospiraceae bacterium
ATTTTCTTTTTTATGCGTCCGGTACCTGAAGCAAGAAGCTCTTTCTTTATCGAACGCTTCTTCTTGAGTATGTACGAACTGTCAAAAGGGTAACTCAGTGTTTTCATTATATCTCCTTTTTACGTTTTACTGGTTGAGCAGCAGTGAAAGATTGTACGAGCCAGATCCGCCTGCAGCCGAGAATGTGTTCATGGCGAACAGAAGATCAGTTGCTCCGTGCTCCTGCATGAAGTTTATAATATTCATATCGAAGTAACGCATGTCAACAACGAAGATGTTCTTGAAGGATCCTGTGAGGAACGGAACAAGTGCGTTGCCGTAGCTGTCCTTGATTATGAAAAGTGTGCGTTCGTTCGGTGCCTGTGTTTCAAGGTGAACTATCTGCTCGTCGCCGCCCATGTAAGTGCAGTAAGCAGATACACCGTAGGCTTCCTGGAACAGTGAGCCTTCATAGCTGTATTCAAATGCTGTTGAGTAGTATCTGACTGTGTAGTTCTTTTCCGGAACATAGTAAACAAAGTCCTCCGGATTATCGTTGAGATCAGCAGCGCCTGAATATCCGTACAGTGTTCCTACGTAGTCAGGAATGACATTTTTTTCGTATGTGGATATATCTGCGAAAGGCACACCTGCTGTTTCCGCGAACTGCTTTGCCGCATAGTATGCGCCGAGAGCCTGCCAGTGGTGGTCAGTTCTTGCATAGATAGGCTCATCCTTGTGTTCTTTCAGAACATTGATAGTGTTTATGTCGGTTATATTGTTAAGCTGTCCCTTGATATATTCCATTGACGCATTTTCGTCGCCGTGCGAAATATCAGATTTCTCCGGCCAGTAGAATGTCATTGCAGTAGGGCATACCATATTGAAGACATTTACGCCGTCGCCAAGTCTTGATTTATATTCGTTGAGCACGGCAGCGTATTCGTCGCAGCACTCATCGCTTCCGTAGAATATCATTATTCCGCGGTTCTTGTAGATCATGATGTCGTTGCTCAGTTCTCCTGCATTGTCATCCGGCGGCGGAGGCGGTGCTTCAGTTACAGCTTCCGTTACCGGTTCGGTAACTGCTTCGGCGGTAACATCAGTCACTGCAGCTTCATCTCCGGTCACGGCGGGAGGGGCTTCAGTGATCACCGGTGCTGTTACAGGCGGAGCTGTAACTCTTGCATTTGATCCTGCAGGAGCGTTGAATTTGTTTGCCGCAGCACTTCCGTTGTTTACAGTGTATACCTTAACTCCGCCCATTTCGATGCCGGCATGGTCTTTTATTGAAGCGGCAAGGTTTTTGAGCTTTGTTCGTTTCGGTGTGGTATCATTGAAAAATTCAGAAAGACCGTTTGAAAATTCACCGCTTAAAAGTGTTTCCTTTGAAAATACAGGGAAGGGAGCGAGCTTTCGGTTTTCAGTGTCGGACATGACTGGCCTTTTTCCGAGAAGGAGAAAGCCTGAGGTTCCTGCAAGCAGAAAAGCGAACAGAGTAACGTTTATCCGGTTCAGTCTTTTTCTGAGTTTGACGCGGCGTTCCTCAACCGTTACAACTGGTTCCGGGAGTTTCACGTCTATGTCGATATTTTCAATTTCGTTTGTAAAATTCTTTTTCAACTTGAATTCTCCTCCTTATCAGAATCTGAAGTAAAGGAACGGGCTGTTTGTTGAATCCACGAGAAGAACAGTGGATACAGCAAGGAGCACGACTGTGTAGGCGATCTTCAGCGTGCCGAATGATGCGATCTTTAATTCCGATGAGTCGTCGTCAGTCTTAAAGAGGTTCTTTACAGGGAAGCATCCGATAACGGCAGCTGTTATCAGAAATATGTTGTTTACAAATGAAGTTCTTACAGTTTCGTCGATCAGTGCGTTGCCGTTGAGGCCGATAAGGTTTCCGAAGAAGGTGCCGAGGTTTTTAAGATTTTCAAAGTAGAAAATACCGAATCCGACTATAATGATGATCTTGTTGAATATGTGTTTCACTACAGCAGGTATCTTCTTCATTCTCTTCTTGCCTATGAGACGTTCAATGTAGATGAACACGCCGAAGTAGAGACCCCAGAGCACGAAATTCCAGCTTGCTCCGTGCCACAGACCTGTACAGAACCAGACAATGAACAGGTTGAGAGTAGGTATTCTTTTTCCGAAAACAGGAATGTAAAGCAGGTAGTCACGGAAGAATGAACCAAGTGATATGTGCCATCTCTGCCAGAATTCTGTTACGTCCCTGCAGAGGAACGGATAGTTGAAGTTTTCGTTGAAGTGGAATCCCATGATCCTTCCCATACCGATAGCCATGTCGGAATATCCTGAGAAGTCGAAGTAAACGTACATTGCGTAGAGTATAACAGCATACCAGGTTCCGGCAACGGAAAGCTGGGTGATGTCCTTTCTGTCGAAGAAATTCTGGACAATAGGATAAAGACTGTCGGCTAATACGGCTTTCTTGGCAAGACCGATAACTATTCTTGTTATACCTTCGCTTATATCTTCCATTGTGGATGTTCTGTCCGAAAGCTCGTCTTCGATGTCGCTGTATCTGACGATAGGACCGGCCACGAGCTGCGGGAAGAGCGAAATGTACATGAGAAAACGGAAGTAGTTCTTCTGTACCTTTACAGAATCCCAGTAGCAGTCGATAGTGTATGACATTGCCTGGAACGTGTAGAAACTGATACCGATCGGAAGCTTGACGTCAGGTACATAAAGATCCAGCGAGAAAATGCTGTTGATGTTTTCCATGATGAACCCTGTGTACTTGAACACCATGAGCATTCCGATGTTCACGGCGAGTGAGATTCCGAAAACAAATTTTGCAAAAAATCTGTCCCGGTACATGTCAATAAGACGTCCGGAAACGTAGTTGAGTATGGTGCTGCACAGGAGAAGTACAATGTAAGCAGGATCACCCCATGCATAGAAAAGTAAAGAGAAAATGATTATTACCGCGTTTTTTGCTTTTATGCCGTTTGCAACCTTGAAATAAAAGACCAGAAAAACCGCGAAAAAAACATAAATGAAAAATAAACTGGAAAATACCATGCTGCCATCCTTTGCTCTTAAAAATCTGTCTGAGTGATCGACAATTTGCAGAAATTTTTAAATCAAATTTGCCTCTCACTGAAATTTTGCATACTATTTAATTGTATACGTATCAGTCATAAAAATCAAGTAGTAATTTAAAAAAATAATTGTATTATATTGTTGAAATAACAGGACAGAAATGATATAATAATAGACTAACACAAATTATAGTAAATGACTTTGACGTTTACCGTCAGCTTATATGTACTGCGCGTTCAGAGTACGCACAGTGCAGGGGCATAAATATAAAAACAGTGACTGCTGATCTGTTCAGAATTCTGCCGTTCACTGTGAACTGGGGTGATTGGATGACAAATACAGTAAGAAACCGTATGTTCCTGAATATTTTTCTCGTTATGTTCATAACTTTCGGTATAATAATTACTGTTTCATATACATCATTTTCAAAAAATATCAAAAAGGACGAGTATGTGGCATCTGATGCCGCAGCGAGTTTTGCACTGATAGAGGTCGACGGGGATAAGGCCAGACAGTACGTAAGAACCAAGGAAACCGACATCGAATATCAGACTGTTTTAAGGCATCTAATGGATTATGTCAAGGACAGCGGCGTGAACCGTATCCGTGTTATCAGCTTTACAAGAACGGTGGCTTACAACATATACGATACAAACGGCGGTACCGAGTATCTTGCCCAGAAGATAGCATACGATGATTACGCGACCGAAGTGAAGGAAAAACTTGTGGAATGCCGGGAATCATGGAATGTCACAAGAGGAAATACGAACTACACATACCGTCCGCTGCGTACATCGGACGATCTTTCAGTCGGATACATAATAGCTGAAAGCAGTGTGGTAAATGACAGCTTTACGTATATTCTGTTCATTGTGATCGCTGTTTCCGTCGTACTTATAGTGACAGCAAGTCTTGCAGTTTCAGAAAAGCTTAAGAATGACTTCCTTGTTCCGGTCGAAAAACTGACACGTAAGATCGAGACGGTTGCGAAGAAAAAGCCTTCGGAAGCTGTCAGCACAGATCTGCTTCAGAGCCTCGGAAAAGAAAGCAACCCTGTAATAAGCGAACTCGGAACATCCATAAAAAGGATGGTTGAGAGTGTGGGTGTTTCGAAGGATGACGTGGACAAGGCTATCTATGAAGCTACTCATGATGTAATGACCGGCGTTTTCAACAAACGTCACTATGAAAACAAGATCGAGAACTACAGTCACTGTTCATCTCTGCTCGTTATTTACTTTGACGTAAATAATCTTAAGCTCATGAACGATACTCTCGGACACGAACGCGGTGACTACGTTATCGAGCAGGCGGCCGAGTATATAAAGAGTCTTTCCGACAATGACAATGACAGCGAGTTTGACTGCTTCAGAATGGGCGGTGACGAGTTCCTTCTGGTAGTAAGAAACCGTTCATACCGTGAAATGATCGCTCTTGTAAACAGGCTTGACGAGGACTGTCCTGTTATCGTAAGTGCTGAAACAGACAGCGTAAAGTGTTCTGTTGCCTACGGTTATGCCTATGCAAAGGAAAGTTATGTGTACGAGCAGCTCCTTGCAGAGGCTGAAGATAACATGTACAGAAAAAAATACGAGATCAAACAGCAGCTCAATATGCCGGACAGGTAATATAAATGAACTAAATACAGTGAATGTAAAAATCTTTTTTTGTGTTTACTGTAATTTCAGGGGGACCGGGTAAAGTCGGGGATAATTATGAAAAGGAAAAGAAAAAAGAAACAGATAAAAGCAGGTTTTGCTTCCAATATAAAGATCAAGAACAAGGTATCGATAATCATCGTTACTCTTATGATATGCTTTATCGTTATCGCTTACGGATCGTACTATATCGTTTCTTCAATGATCACTGCAAACAAGAAGGAAAGCGAGAGGCTTGTGGCAGCATCAGCGCAGCGCTATGTTGAAAACGAAATAGACAGCATGGTGCGTATTTCTGAATCGGTTTACAGAAACGAAGATATCTACAGTGTCATCGGCAAGCAGTACAGCTCTGTAGTGGATTATCATGAGGCGTTCTTTGATTTTGACAGGAACAAGTTCCCGTCAACAACAGCCGGAAGTGCCGTTGAACAGCTCATTGTCTACACTGCAAACGATACAGTAATGAGCGGCAAGTATATCAGCAGATTAAGCGATGTCAAAAACGAGGAATGGTACATCAGATACCTGGAAACTGACAGGGACGTTATACTGTTCTGCTCAGGTGAAAACAATCAGCTTTCGCTTATCAGAAGACTTAATTACAAAAAGACCGGCACAGGCGATGCAGTTCTGAAACTCGACTTCAACTCTTCAAGAATTGCAGAAAGCTTTGAAAAAATGGGCTTTGAAGGCAGCGTGTATGCAGCGGCTGACAGAAAAATCATCTGCAGCAACACCAGAAACGATCAGCTCCCTTCCGCTGATGAACTGACAGATTACTACAGGACTTACAAGAATTATTATACATGCAATATTGATTTCTACGTTAAGGCAAACAGGAAAACCATTATTCCTGTTTTCGCGATCCCGTTCTCAGTTCCGCTTCTTGTGATCCTGATACTTGGCGTCGTATTTGTCATCATGATAATTGACGACTTCAAGAACAGAACTCTCGAAGTGTGTAATATCTGTGACGGCAGAAAGAAGACCGATATTCACAAAAGAGGTCTTGGCCGTGACGAGATCGGACGCCTTTACGATGATGTAAGCGACAAGCTTACCGACCTTAAGCGCCTTGCGGACGAAAGAAAGAATATGAAAGACTTCGTCGATGAATACAAAGGCAGGACCAACGAAGTTATTCTCTCGGCGCTTAATTATGAAACCATGAAAAAGTTCGGGCTCGCATCCATGGAAAAGGTGTCTGTTCCTGTTTCACTTGATGAAGAGCTTCTGAACCTCAGCGATTTTCTCAACGAACTTAAGGAAAGGGAATACTTCAAGTATTCGCTTCTTTCCGATACGACATCAAAGGTCAAGAACGTTATACCTTATTCATTTGCGGCAGTTGCGCTTCACGTTGCCCAGTACAACGGAACCGGCGCCGAGGTGGAAATAGACATCTGCGAACATGACGGATGCTACAGTGTCCGTTTCCACAAGGCAGGAACATTTCTTGCCTCTGCTGATGTTCTCAAACTCAGGGCTATATTTGAACCAGAAGGTTCACGCGGTCTTCCGTCATACTATGCAGAAGATGAATTCAATCCTTATGTAAGACTCAGCAGATTTTACCTTGACGATATAACCCTGAACATAAATTCAAAGGAAGAACTTGATTTTAAATTTATTATTACCACCAGAGCGGGCGGAAGG
>JAGDDO010000469.1 GCA_017848205.1 Oscillospiraceae bacterium
CTGATTATCCGGCTTTAGGGAAACTCTGATTTGCTGATTTATTAATGAATCAGCGCGGGGTCCCGGGGCGAAGCCCCGCAAATCCCACCTCCGGAAATCCGGCAAAGCCGGATTTCCGGTTTAATCAGTGTTTCCTTAGGATAATTATTTTTTCTTTCTGTTCTTGAGCTTTCTCGGTGCGTAACCTTCGATGATCCTTGCTTCGCCGCGTTCGATAACGAGTGCATCAGCCGGAACGTCCTTTGTAACTGTTGAGCCGGCAGCTGTGTATGCGCCCTTTCCTATTGTTACAGGAGCAACAAGGTTCGTGTTACATCCGATGAATGCGTTGTCTTCAATTGTACATCTGCTCTTCTTTTCGCCGTCGTAGTTTACTGTAACAACGCCGCAGCCGAAGTTTACGCATCCGCCTACATCGCTGTCGCCGACATATGTAAGGTGGGCAACTGCTGTGCATTCACCGATGGTCGAGTTCTTGATCTCAACGAAGTCACCGATCTTAGCGCCGTCCTTTATGTGGCTGCCCGGTCTTACCTGAACGAACGGACCTATTTTAACGTTATTGTCTATCTGTGATTCATAGCACTGAACGTAGTTGAGCTTTGTGCCGTTTCCTACAGTACTGTTTTCGATTATGCAGTCAGGTCCGATAACGCAGTCTGTACCGATAGTAGTCTTTCCGGAAAGCACTGTACCTGAAAGGATCTGTGTGCCTGCACCGATAACAACGTCACGTCCGATGGTGATGCCATCTGTGCAAGTGAACTCAACGCCGTTTTCAAGGTGTCTGCTGATGATATCCTCGCGGGCTGTTTTGTTGAGCATGAGAAGGCCCTTTCGGTCATTCGCACCGAGAACAACGTTCGGGTTTTCAGACTTGAAAGCATCTGCCTTCTTTCCCTTTTCAAGAAGGATGTAGATAGTATCTGTAAGGTAGTACTCACCCTGTGAATTGTCTGTTGTAAGGAGGCCGAGTGCCTCGATGAGATCAGCGGTCTTAAACCAGTAAGCACCGGAGTTGATCTCCTTTATCTTCTTCTGTTCAGGAGTAGCATCCTTTTCCTCAACTATTGATGAGATACCGTTTGCTGTACGGATTATTCTGCCGTATCCGAACGGATCATCAAGCTCGGAAGTGATTACTGTAACTGAATTTCCTTCCTTCCTGTGCATATTAAGTGAGTCTTCGATAGTTTTGCTGTCGATAAACGGAGCGTCACCGCAGAGAACAAGTGTATTTCCATCCGAATTCTTTTCAAGGAAAGGTATTGCCTGCATTACTGCATGACCGGTTCCGAGTCTTTCCGCCTGAAGAACTGTCTCGTATCTTCCGTTCAGATATTCGTCGATCATTTCAGCCTTGTATCCCTTTACCACGCAGAGATCCTTTATCCCTGCACCCTCACAGGCACCTATTACCCATTCGAGCATCGGTTCGCCGAGAACCCTGAAAAGAGGTTTTGGCATTTCAGCCTTCATTCTTTTTCCCTGTCCGCCTGCAAGTATTACTGCATTATCCATATTAGCACTCCCTGTTCTTTATATCAGAAAATTATTATCAAAAGATCATTATCAAAAAAGATAATACCTTTTTCTATTATGCCAAATCTGAGAGGAAATTTCAAGAGCTTTTGCGAAAAAATGAGTCCTCTGAGCCCGTTCCGTTAAAATTCAGTCTATTTGCACACAGAACCTCTGTTAAACGGATAATATTTTTTTCATAAAACTATGGTATTTTCATTTTAATTATGGTATAATTATTATTAACTCCAGCCGTGTTACGTTATTTTCGGTATTTTTTTAGAAGCGGCTCGGAACACTCAATTCAGTTAATATTAATTGGAGGTAATTACAAATGGCAAACAAATGGGTTTATACCTTTAAAGAAGGTAACATGTCAATGCGTAACCTTCTCGGTGGTAAGGGTGCTAACCTCGCTGAGATGACAGAAATCGGTCTTCCTGTACCACAGGGCTTCACAATCACAACAGAAGCTTGTACACAGTACTATGAAGACGGACGCAAGATCAACGACGAGATCATGGCTCAGGCTATGGAAGGCGTTGCATGGATGGAAAAAGAGAACGGCAAGAAGTTTGGCGATCTCAAGAACCCACTCCTCGTTTCAGTTCGTTCAGGTGCAAGAGCATCAATGCCTGGTATGATGGATACAATCCTCAACCTCGGTCTTAACGATGACGTTGTAGCTGCAATGATCGCAGGCAACCCGGACCCAGCTTTTGAACGTTTCGTATACGACTCATACAGACGTTTCATCCAGATGTTCTCAGACGTAGTTATGGAAGTTGGTAAGAAGTACTTCGAACAGCTCATCGACAAGATGAAGGAAGAAAAGGGCGTTCAGTTCGACGTAGATCTTACAGCTGCTGACCTCAAGAAGCTCGCTGAACAGTTCAAGGCTGAATACAAGAAGCAGCTCGGCAAGGACTTCCCTTCAGATCCTGTAGAACAGCTCAAGCTCGCTATCGAAGCAGTATTCCGTTCATGGGACAACCCAAGAGCTAACGTATACAGAAGAGACAACGATATCCCTTACTCATGGGGTACAGCCGTTAACGTAATGCCAATGGTATTCGGTAACCTCAACAACCAGTCAGGTACAGGTGTTGCATTCACACGTGACCCTGGTACAGGTGAAAACAAGCTCATGGGCGAATTCCTTATCAATGCTCAGGGTGAAGACGTTGTTGCCGGCGTACGTACACCAATGCCTATCGCTCAGATGGAAAAAGAATTCCCTGAAGCTTATTCAGAATTCATCAAGGTTTGCGAAACACTCGAAAACCACTACCATGACATGCAGGACATGGAATTCACAGTAGAAAACAAGAAGCTTTACATGCTCCAGTGCCGTAACGGTAAGAGAACAGCTCAGGCTGCTCTTCAGATCGCTGTTGATCTCGTTAAGGAAGGTCACAAGACAGAGCAGGAAGCTGTTGCAATGATCGATCCAAGAAACCTCGATACACTTCTCCACCCACAGTTCGACGTTAAGGCTCTCAAGGCTGCTACACCACGCGGCAAGGGTCTCGGCGCTTCACCAGGTGCTGCATGCGGTAAGGTTGTATTCACAGCTGAAGACGCTGAAGCATGGGATGCTAAGGGTGAAAAGGTTATCCTCGTTCGTCTCGAAACATCACCTGAAGATATCACAGGTATGAAGGTTGCTCAGGGTATCCTCACAGTTCGTGGCGGTATGACATCACACGCTGCCGTTGTTGCTCGTGGTATGGGTACATGCTGCGTATCAGGCTGCGGCGACATCAAGATGGATGAAGAAAACAAGAAGTTCGAACTCGGCGGCAAGACATTCAAGGAAGGCGACTTCATCTCAATCGACGGTTCAACAGGTAACATCTACGACGGCGTTATCCCGACAGTTGATGCTAAGATCGACGGTAACTTCGGTACAGTTATGGCATGGGCTGACAAGTACAGAAAGCTCAAGGTAAGAACAAACGCTGATACACCTGCTGACGCTAAGAAGGCAAGAGAACTCGGCGCTGAAGGTATCGGCCTCTGCCGTACAGAACACATGTTCTTCGAACCATCAAGAATCGCAGCATTCAGAGAAATGATCTGCTCAGATACAGTTGAAGAAAGAGAAGCTGCTCTCGCTAAGATCGAACCAATGCAGCAGGCTGACTTCGAAGCTCTCTACGAAGCACTTGAAGGCTGCCCGGTTTGCATCCGTTTCCTCGATCCTCCGCTCCACGAATTCGTTCCAACTGAAGAAGCTGACATCGCTGCTCTTGCTAAGGCTCAGAACAAGTCTGTTGAAGCTATCAAGAACATCATTTCAGGTCTCCACGAATTCAACCCAATGATGGGTCACAGAGGCTGCCGTCTTGCAGTTACATATCCTGAAATCGCTAAGATGCAGACAAAGGCTGTTATCA
>JAGDDO010000470.1 GCA_017848205.1 Oscillospiraceae bacterium
ATGTCATCTCATTTCGTTCTGAGATGACATTTTAAAAGGTTCAGCCTTCTTTGAAGGAACAGACTGTATTATGCGAAGAAGCTGCTCTGTATTGGCGACATCGGTAGCATATCTCTTTCCGTCTTTAGGTGACTTTAATTTCAGTTGGTTACAGTTTGTAACCGACTCGTTTCCCTCACCTTTGAGTCTTTTCTTTAATACTTTCCAATAGTTATTAGGATTAGTACTTTCAGTTAATGCACCAATTACATCAACAACCGAGAAGTACCATTCTTCTTTATCTTCATCCCATGCAGTTCTTATTGCCTGGTCTTCAAAAAGCTGAAGACTTTCATTTGAATTGTTTTGTGTTTGACTCATTTTTTGTTCCTCTCATAGCACAAATCGTTTTTATATACATAGTATAACATAATAATTCTGAAAATTCAATGTCTTGCGAAAACGATTTGGAATGCCGGAAACGTCTTCGCTGAAAAAAGGAAAATGCACCTCAGCGAGGTGCATTTGCTACTGATAGTGCACCTGCGGTGCACATTTTTATTTGCAGATTGTATTGTAAATCGCGATACAATCTGCTATAATAGAAAGTAGAAAGGTGGCTGATATTATGGCAGCAAGAACAGCAAATGTAACAGCAAGAGTTGAACCTGAAATTAAAGAGCAGGCTGAAGCTGTAATGACTAAGCTTGGTATCCCTGTTTCTACGGCTATTAATATGTTTTATCGTGAAATAATACTGTGGAATGGTCTGCCGTTCAGACCATCAATACCAACAGCGGTTCCGAAGGCTTTGGATGAAATGAAAAGAGAAGAATTTGATGCCATTATGGCAGAAAGCCTTGAACAGTCTAAAAATGGTAAAACACTTTCAGTTGATGAATCATGCGATGCAATTACTGGTGAAATAGAAAATGGAACAATATAAAGTTAGAATGACCGAGAAAGCATATGATTCACTGAGAGATATAGCAGATCAATAAAAGAAACAGCCGCCCTCGGTTCAACCGGAGCGGCTGTATTACGTATAGTGCACCTGCCGTCTGATAACAGTTTTTCTAATAGGTTTAGTCTATAAGTAACAATAGTCATTACGTATTGGACAAATACCTATAAAGATGATATGATAAGTATGCAATAAGAAATATTAAAAATTCAGTAAAACGAAAGGTGATCTATATGAAATTTTCAGACAGTAAAGTAAAAGTGATCGCATTCCTCGTAGCAGCTTCAATGTTCACATTTACAGGTTGCGGAGCTTTAAATAACAGCCAGAGCGACACACAGCAGGCGGCTGGTGCAGACAAGCCGGCAGCAACTGAGAGTGCTGAAAGTCAGGCAGAGGAAAGCAGCGAAGAAAAGACTGCAGAAGAAAGCTCTGCTGCTGACAGCAGTACAGGACTTCCTGAAAAGACAAACATAAATATCGGATATCTCAATTCAACAGCTCATCTTCTTGCATTTGTTGCATCAGAAGAAGGCTACTTCAGTGATGAGGGACTCAACGTTACACTTACTCAGTTCTCCAGTGCGGCTGAACTTGTGAACGGTCTTGAATCAGACAAGCTTGATATTGCTTTCATCGGTTCAGTTCCTTCACTTACATTCCAGAGTCAGGGTCACGATGTTACCATCTTTGGCGGTGCAATGTCAAACGGCCACGGATACGTTATCAAGTCAGAATTTGCTGACAAGGATGAGCTCGGTGTCCAGATCCTCAAGGGCAGAAACGTTGCTTCAGTAAAGAACAGCGTTCAGGATGCCGAATTACAGATCCTTTTAAAGGATGCAGGTATTGAGATCGGTGAAGGCGAAGACAAGGTAAACATTGTTTACTTCGACAGCCAGAAGGATGCATATGCAGCACTCCTCAACAATAACATCGATGCCGCTTCAGTTTACTCACCTTATGCATCACTTGCAAAGTCACAGGGCTACAAGGTAGTTTACTACTGCGCACATGAAAAGGCACTTGAAAACCAGCCATGCTGCCGTCAGGTTGCAAAGACATCAGCTCTTAATGAAAATCCTAACACCTATACTGCTGTTGAACGTGCTTTCATCAAGGCATATCACTTCACACAGACAGACAAGGACAAGACAATCGCCGATGTTCAGAAATACATCGACATCGACAAGGAATTCATAGAAACAGAAGTCTACGGCGGATACAGCGTTTCAAGTCCAGACCCTGACAAGAAGGGTACACTTACACTTAAGGATACTATTGTTGAACTCGGATATACAGAAGATTACGATATCGAACCATTATACAACACTTCTATCTACAAGAATGCACTTGACAGTATTTTAGCCGAAGACTCCGATGACATTTACAAATCGTTGGAGGAGCATTTCAATGACTACGAATAAGATTGAGATAAAAGACCTTACAGTTAATTATACAGAAAACAAACGCAGCTTCAATGCACTTACAAACGTTTCATTCAACGTGGCAGACGGTGAATTCGTAAGCGTTATCGGTGCCAGCGGATGCGGTAAATCCACACTTTTAAGCGTGCTTGAAGGACTTTATGCTCCTGCAGGCGGTTCAGTAAAAATAGACGGTGAAGAGCTTCACGGAACAGGAAGCGAACGCGGGGTAGTGTTCCAGCACTACTCGCTGTTCCCGTGGATGACTACGAAGAAGAATATTGAATTCGGTATCAAGCAGGCCCGTCACGACATCAAAAGAAGCGAACGCAGCAAGATAGCTGACGAGTTCTTAAGCAAAGTCGGCCTCGGCGAATTCGGAAGAAAATATCCTTCACAGCTTTCAGGCGGTATGCAGCAGCGTGCAGCTATTGCCAGAGCACTTGCGATGGATACACAGATCCTTCTCATGGATGAACCTTTCAGTGCTATTGACGCAAAGAACCGTGTTGTTCTTCAGGAACTTCTTCTCGAACTCTGGGAAGGCGACGGCACTGAAAAAAGAAAGACAGTTGTTTTCGTAACTCATGATATAGATGAAGCTATACTTCTTTCAGACAAAATAGTTGTTCTGACAGCTCATCCGGGTACGGTAAACGAGATAGTAAATGTTCCGTTTGAACGTCCGCGCCGCCGTGAAGAGCTCGTAAAGACAGATGAATACGGAAAATTCAGAAGCAGACTTCTCGCACTTCTCTATAACGATATTGCTGAGCGTATCGGCGGAGAGGAAGTGGTACTGTGAGTTTCGCGAAAAGATATCTTCGTGTTACACATATTCTTTTTGCTGCACTTCTTCTGATACAGCTTCTCCCTGACAAATCAGTCAAGGAGGTACATACAGGTTCACTTATTGCAGCAGCTGTGGGTATAGAGGTTATTATACTTGTGGCATCTGCTTTTATAAAAAAGGAAAAGTCACTTGAACTTCTCCTTGACATAGCAGGATTTGTCTATGCCGTTCTTTCAGCATGGTCACTTGCAACTGCTAAGTTCAATGTTCTCAATGATCTTCTTTTCCCGGCACCGGGAACTGTTATCCATCAGTTTGTAGAAGACCGAGACAAGATAGGCATAAACGTTCTCAGTTCACTCGGAACGACCTTACAGGGATTCCTGATCGCAGTTGTGATCGCAGTTCCGCTGGGACTGTTTATCGGCTGGAGCGCCCGTGTCGGCGGAGCAGCCACATACATTACTAAGTTCTTCAGTTCAATACCTCCGATAGTGTACATTCCGTACGGTATCGCACTTCTTCCTACTTTCAGGTCAGTATCAGTTTTCGTAATTTTCCTTGCAACATTCTGGCCTGTGTTCGCAGGTACAATGAGCGGTGTTCTTAACGTTGACAAGAGGATCATCGATTCAGCCAAGGTTCTTAACGTAGGAAAGGCAGAAACACTTTTCCGTGTTATTCTTCCTGCAGCTCTTTCACAGATATTCTTAGGATGCAACCAGGGACTCAGCGTTTCGTTCATTCTTCTTACATCTGCTGAAATGATCGGAGCCCGTGACGGAATGGGTTATTACGTAAAATACTATTCCGACTTCGGTGACTACACAAGAACAATTACCGGACTGCTTGTTATAGGTTTTGTTGTTATTGCGGTAACATTCCTTTTCAACAAGCTTCAGAATCATCTTCTCCGCTGGAAGAGATAATTAAGAAAACCCTGATTTATTCATATCATAGCGGGACACGGGGCAAAGCCCCGCAGTCTTTCCCGCCGGTTTTATTCAGTGTTTCATAAAAAATATTTTTTTAATGTTGACAAGACAGTTTTACTGTGATATAATAACATAGTAATCCGATAGGAATACAAGATTTAATAAAAATTAAGGAGTGCTCAGCATGAAAAACTGTAACAGAATATGTTGTTGTTGTATTATCATAAATAATTATCATCATATTCTTCGTGGTTCTGCAGGGCGATGTATTACTTCGGAAAAAGCAGCATGACAGCTGCGGCATAATGCAGTTTTTTATACGCGTGGAATGTGATAAGCATTCTGCGCATTTTTTATGCCCTGAACAGGAATACGAAATTATACGGAGGGTTTTATGGTCGATGAAAGAGAAAGCGTAACTGCCAAGATATGCGCTTTTGTCAGAGCATGGCACTCAAACAGATCACGCGAGAAGATCTACGATGATTATCTCGCTTACGACATGCTCGGAAAAGATGAATACGACAGCACAGCAAAACTGATAGACAGGATAGCCGGTTTTCCGGAAGGAACGGCAGGGGAGGAAAAAAGCAGGTTCATCGATGAGTATTTTACACCGATACCGCTTTCAAGAATTCATTTTACAGAAAAAAGACTTACAGAATTTGCGGAGGAAAACGGAAAGATACAGTATGTCATATGCGGCTCAGGTCTTGATACTTTCAGTTTCAGAAACGCCAATGACAACATTGAGGTCTTTGAGATCGACCATCCTGACACCCAGCGCTACAAGCTCGAAAAAATAAAGGAGCTCGGCTGGATACTCAGAAAGAACGTTCACTACGTTCCGGTGGATTTTGAAAAGGAAAAGATGAGCGACAGGCTTCTGGAATCCGGTTTCGATCCTTCGGGGAAAACATTTTTCAGCATACTGGGCGTATCCTACTATCTTACACTTGATGTGTTTTCCGATACGCTTAAACAGATGGCTGAACTCTCATCCTTAGGCAGCGAGCTTGCCTTTGACTATCCGGTGAAGACGGGAACGTTTCCGGACAGGGTGGCAAAGCTTGAAAAAATAACAAGGGATCTCGGCGAGGTAATGCGCGGCGGATTTGACTACAACGAAGTGTCACGAGCGCTCTATTCGCTGGGTTTCCAGATAGACAGATACATGCCGCCTGAAAAGGTCCAGAGCGAATATTTCGACGGACGTGAAGACGGATTAAAGGCTTTTGAAAATGTAAGCCTTATTTCGGCAAGATACACAGCCGGATACGATTATGAGTAACACTGATCTTTCAGTGCCGGAAACTTTTAAAAATACAGGGGAGCGGGAAAACACCTGCGATCCATAAAAAAATTTATATCATTTATTTAAGGAGAATTATCATGAGCAGAAATTATAAGAACGCAGAAACAGCAGTTATCCACGGCGGAATTTCAATAGACGAACGTACAGGTGCGGTAAACATTCCGATCTATCAGACATCGACATACAAGCAGGACGGCCTCGGAAAAATGAGAGGATACGAATATTCACGCACCGGAAATCCTACACGTGAGGCACTTGAAAAGCTTATCGCAGATCTCGAAGGCGGTTATGCCGGATTTGCTTTTGCTTCAGGAATGGCTGCACTTACAGCAGTTCTAAGCCTTCTTCACAGCGGTGACAACGTGCTTATTTCAAGCAATGTTTACGGCGGCACTTTCCGTCTTTTAAGCAAGGTGTTCGATCACTTTGACATCAGCTACACAATTGCCGACACAACAGATCTTTCAGTTTACGAAAGCCAGATCAGTGAAAACACAAAGGCTGTAATCATCGAAAGCCCTGCAAACCCGCTTATGACTGTTACTGATATTAAGGCAGTTGCAGAAGTTTCTCACAAGCACGATCTTCTCGTTATCGTTGACAATACATTCATGACACCATACCTTCAGAAGCCGCTTGAACTCGGTGCCGACATCGTTGTTCACAGCGCAACAAAGTACCTCGGCGGACACAGCGACGTTGTTTCAGGTCTTGCAGTGGTAAATTCAAAGGAACTGGCTGAAAAGATCGCCTTCATCCAGAACTCAACAGGCGGAGTGCTCGGACCTTTCGATTCATTCCTTCTTATCCGCGGTATCAAGACACTTGCAGTACGTATGGACAGACACGTTGAAAACGCAGAAAAGGCTGCAAAGTTCCTTCTTGAACACAAGGCAGTAAAGAAAGTTTACTATCCGGGACTTGAAAACGCACAGGGCTATGAGATCAACCGCAGACAGGCAAAGAACGGCGGCGTAATGATCTCATTCGAACTTCAGGAAAACTATGATATAAACAAGTTCTTCGAAAGCCTTGAACTCATCTCACTGGCTGAAAGCCTCGGCGGCGTTGAGTCTCTTGTATGCCATCCGTCAACAATGACACACGCATCCATCCCGGCAGATATCCGTAAGCAGGTAGGTATTACAGACGGCCTTATCCGCCTTTCAACAGGTATTGAAAAGATAGATGACATTCTTGCAGATCTTGCACAGGCTATTGAAAAAGCGGAGGGCTGATCCATGAATTACTATGATTCCATGCAGGCACTGATAGGTAACACTCCTCTTGTAAGACTTGGTAATATAGTAAACGAAAACGGCGTTAATGTGTTTGCAAAGCTTGAACTCTGGAACCCGTCCGGAAGTGTAAAGGACCGTACAGGCCTCTACATGATAAACGACGCTGAACGCCGCGGGCTTCTGAAAAAAGGCGGCACGATAGTTGAAGCCACCGCAGGCAACACCGGACTCGGAATCGCTTTTTCCGCACTTAACCGCGGATACCGCATCATCTTTGTTGTTCCTACAAAGTTCTCAGCTGAAAAGCAGGCGCTTATGCGTGCTCTCGGTGCAGAGGTAATAAACACTCCACGCGAACTCGGTATGCTGGGAGCTGTTGCAAAGGCTGAGGAGATCAAGGCTCAGATACCGGATTCTATCTCGCTTGAACAGTTCAAAAACCAGAGCAATCCTCTGGCGCACTACGAAACGACAGGCCGCGAGATATTTGAGTCCCTTGACGGTAAGATAGATTACGTAGTTGCCGGAGCTGGCAGCGGCGGAACATATTCAGGTGTTCTCCGCTATATCAAGGAACACGTTCCTTCCGCAAAGGGTATCCTTGCCGATCCGGTAGGCTCCACAATGGGCGGCGGTGGGCATGCTGACTACAATATCGAAGGCATAGGCAACGACTTTATCGCCGACACAATGGATATGTCCCTTGTGGACGACGTAATAAAGGTAACCGATAACGAGGCTTTCGAAACATCAAGACTTCTCGCCCGTACCGAAGGCATCTTCGCCGGCTCATCATCCGGAGCAGCCATGGCAGCAGTCCTGAAGCTCATAAAAAGCGGAGCAAAGGGAAACATAGTAACAGTCTTCCCGGACCGCGGCGACAGATATTTCAGCACCGGACTTTACGAATGACATAATTTAAAGACCGGAAAACTGAGTTCAATGTAAACAGCATATCCTGATTTTTTCGCATTTTGATGTGATCAGGGTATGCTGTTTTTTTACGATCTTCCGATAGTGACCACGCTAATATTTTTATTGACATCGCGATAAAATTATGATAAAATTATGATAACAGGATAATCCTTAAACTGATAAAATTTAGAGGTGATTATTTATGATCGATATTCGTCCGGTATCTGATTTACGTAATAAATATACAGAAATTGAAGCCGTTGTGAACGAGGGAAAACCTGTGTATCTGACTAAAAACGGATATGGAACCATGGTTGTCATGAGCATTGAAACTTACTCTGACTTAATTGATAATATTGAATCAAAACTTGATGAAGCTGATTATGAAGCAAGGACTACTGAAAGAAGATTAACTCATAATGAAGTCTTTTCGGAGGTACGTAAAGCAATTGGAAAATAGAAAATACACTTTACGTTACCTGCCGGGCTTTCAGGAAGATTTGATTGAGTGTGTGCGTTACATTTCAAATAATCTTCAGAATCCAGTAGCTGCTGAAAAACTGATAAATGATGTTGAAGCTGCGATTCTTGATCGCCTTGAATGTCCGCTTTCATTTAAACCCTATCCTTCATCCAGAAACAGAGAACATGATTACTATAGAATCAATATCCGAAACTATTCAGTTTTTTATGTTGTAATCGATGATATAATGGAAGTAAGACGGTTTATCTATAATCGCCGTGATTTAACGAAAATGCTTTGAATAAAAAAGGTTATGGCACCTCGAACGAGGTGCCATAATTATTAATAGTGCGCCGCAGGCACTCATTGCTATAGTCATAATTTATAACTGACAATAAGAATGGCGTATTGGACAAGCGGGGCAGACGGGTGTATAATAAAAGCATACCAAACAGATAGATTTAATCAGATAAATAAAAAAACGGAGGAATTTAAAAATGAGCAGAGACGTAAACAATAAATTCTGGGACGAGGAGCTTGAAACACTTCCTCGTGAAGAACTTGAAAAAAGACAGCTTGAAGACCTTAAGGAGATCGTAAAATTCGCTTACGACAACGCGCCTTACTACAAGCGTTCATTCGATGAAGCAGGAGTTAAGCCTGAAGATATAAAGACACTTAAGGACATTCAGAAGTTCCCTTTCATCAACAAGAAAACACAGCGTGACACACAGGGCGTTGGTTCATTCCTCGGTGAACTTGCTGCTGTTCCGGAAGATGATGTAGTATTCATTTCAACTTCATCAGGTTCAACAGGTGTTCCGACAATGAGCCCGTTTACAAAGAAGGACTTCGATGAATTCCAGGACACAGAAAGCCGCTGGTTCTGGCAGATCGGTATGAGACCGAATGACCGTTATGTTCACGCCCTCAACTTTTCACTCTACGTTGGCGGTCCTGACGTAATCGGTGCACAGAATCTCGGTGCTTTATGTATCTGGGGCGGTACACTTCCAAGTGAAAGACTCCTCTTCATACTCAAGACATACAAGCCTACAATAATCTGGACATCTCCTTCATATGCATGGCAGCTCGGTGAAAAGGCACTCAAGGCCGGATATGATCCGAAGAAGGACTTTAACATAAAGAAGATCATCGTTGCAGGTGAGCTCGGCGGTTCGATCGATGCAACAAGAAAGGCAATCGAGGAGATCTGGGGAGCTGAAGTATTCGACTTCTACGGACTTTCAGATATTTTCGGTGCCTGCGCTGCACAGTGCGAATACCACGACGGTCTCCACATCGCAGAAAACCACATTCTCGTTGAAACAGTTGACATACACACAGGCGAAGTGCTTGAACCAGGCCAGACAGGTGAACTCGTATTCACAACACTCCGCAAGCACGCACGTCCTCTTATCAGATTCAAGACAGGCGACATCGGCCGCATAGATACAACAAAGTGCCGCTGCGGACGTACACACGGAAGAATCAGCATCCTCGGCAGAAAGGACGACATGTTCATAGTTTCAGCCGTTAATGTATTCCCGAGCGACATCGAAGCAGTTATCCGTGAACAGAGCGGTATCACAGGTGAATACCTCATCCGTATCTTCGAGAAGGACTTCACAAACAAGTACGCAGTTGAAATTGAAAAGAACGCTGACAACACAAAGAGCGACGAAGAAGTAGCAGAACAGGTAAGTGCTGCACTCAAGGCACGTATCGGTGTTAAGCCTGCAAAGGTAGTTGTTCATCCGGACGGAGGACTCAACACACGTTCAGAACACAAGTCAAAGCGTATCATCGACGAAAGAAATCTTGACTACAATATCTGATTTCATTATAATATAAAGTGAGCGCAATACTGATATTTGCGTTCACTATGGAAACACTGATTTATGCATAGATCAGCGTGAGGCACGGGGCGAAGCCCCGCAGTCTCTCTGCCCGGAAAAACGGCGAAGCCGTATTCCGGTTTAATCAGTGTTTTCTGAATAAAAATATGCTTATTATTGGTGTACCGGTACTCCCGATACACCATATTTATAGACGGAGGTTTTTATGCCAGAACTTTCAAAAAGAACAGTTGGTTTTACCGATTCTGTCATCAGACGTATGACAAGAGTCTCAAATAAATACGGTGCGGTGAATCTTTCGCAGGGTTTTCCGGATTTTGAACCGCCGAAGGCTATCCTTGACCGCCTTGCCGAGGTCACGAAGGAAGACTTTCACCAGTACTCGATCACATGGGGCGCTCAGAATTTCCGTGAGGCGCTCGCTGAAAAACAGACACGTTTCATGGGCAGAAAAATAGACCCGAACGGTGAGATAGTTGTTACCTGCGGAAGCACTGAAGCAATGATGGCTGCTATGATGAGCGTTACCGATCCGGGTGACAAGGTAATAGTTTTCTCTCCTTTCTACGAAAACTACGGCGCTGACACCATTCTTTCCGGAGCTGAACCTATCTATGTTCCGCTCGTTCCGCCGGCTTTCAGTTTTGATCCGGAAGTGCTCGAAGATGCCTTCAGACAGCACCCGAAAGCTCTCATACTCTGCAATCCGTCAAATCCGTGCGGCAAGGTGTTTACTTACGACGAGCTGAAGATCATAGCTGATCTTGCAGAGAAATATGATACCTTTGTCATTACAGATGAAGTGTACGAACACATCGTTTATGCACCGCATAAGCATGTTTATTTTGCAAACCTTCCGGGCATGTGGGAAAGAACGATATCATGCTCATCACTTTCGAAGACATATTCCATCACCGGCTGGAGACTCGGCTACGTAATAGCACCTCCGGAGGTCATTGACAGAGTAAAGAAGGTACACGACTTCCTTACAGTCGGAGCTGCAGCACCGCTTCAGGAAGCAGCTGTAACAGGACTTCGTTTCGTCGATGACTACTACAAATGGCTCGAAGACAAGTACACTGAAAAACGTAACCTTTTCCTTAAGGGGCTCGATGA
>JAGDDO010000471.1 GCA_017848205.1 Oscillospiraceae bacterium
ACCACGCCCCTCTTGGAGCAATAGCTACTCTCGTGGGCTTTTTCGGATCAATAGTAGCCCTTTGCAGATACGGCTCGGACAAGACAAAATACAAAGACGCAGTCCGTATGTTCCCGCCGTTAAGCGGACGCCTTGACCAGCTGTATTCCGGCGTAGACTGGAGTCCTTTTGCTATGCTCCCGCCTGACTACCGTTTCTCATTTTCCGCAGATTTCATATGCAGAGCACTCTTAAACGGAAGAGCGACCACAATGCAGCAGGCCGTAAATCTTTTTGAGCAGGACAGGAACAACAAGATGATGCTTGCAAAACAGAATGAGATATTAGGCAGATTAGACAGTATCGAGAGAGATATTGCCTGGCTCAAATAATTTCTGCAGATCCTCACAGTTGTTATTTATACAGATAAAGCCCCTTTCAGTGCAAAAGTTACTGAAAGGGGCTTCGCCGGATTTATGATCTGTGGGCAAATAAAAAAGGAAGTTTATCCCATACAAATAAACTTCCTCTTTTTATTTCAGATATATTGTTTTAAGATCATCAGAGTTCCTTCAGAACATCTGACATGTCATAAAGTCCTGCCGGTTTGCCCTTAAGGAAAATTGCTGCGTTTATTGAGCCGACAGCAAATACGCGTCTGGAAGCAGCACTGTGTGAAAGAGTGATAACTTCGTCGTTTCCGGCGAAGATGATGTCGTGTTCGCCGACGATGGTACCGCCGCGGATAGCACTTATGCCGATCTCCTTCTTTTCACGCTTTTTACGTACTGAATGACGGTCGTAAACGTATTCCTTTTCACCGTCAAATACTTCGTTGATACCGTTTGCGAGCATGAGAGCAGTTCCGCTCGGAGCATCGAGCTTGCGGTTGTGGTGCTTTTCGAGTATTTCGATGTCGAACTGGTCACCAAGGAAAGCTGCAGCCTTCTTTGAAAGTTCAACGAGAAGATTGATACCCATTGACATGTTCCATGAGAAGAATACAGGAGCTGTTTCAGCAGCACTCTTTATCTTTGCTATCTGTTCCTCAGTATATCCTGTTGTTGCATAGACTACCGGAGTACCTGTCTTTGAACTGTACTCAAGAAGCGCATCGAGAAGTGCAGGGTGTGAAAAGTCGATTATTACGTCGCCCTTTACATTAAGCTCTGACGGTGTGGCGAATATCGGAAAATCAGCGTACTTTTCAGTATTGATGTCGATACCTGCAACTACCTGGCAGTCACTTCTGTCCTTGATGCATTCATAGATCATGTGACCCATATGTCCGTTTGCACCGCTGATGATTATATCAGTCATTGTTTTCATTCCTTTCATATCTCTGTTATTATCAGTACAGCAGATCCGTAAAATGCAGATCTGCTGTCAGGTTTATTTTATTGCCTCAGCGCAGAATTCACCTGCACTGCGATGTGAAAAGCCTGTCTGCGGCTCTCCGTTTTAAATTACTTTAAGAGACCGAGTTCAGCCATTGAATCCTTGAGGATCTGTCTGTTTTCGTCAGCCATAGGATAGAGAGGCATACGGCCGATACCGCACTTCCAGCCTGCCATGTTCATAGCTTCCTTAACAGGGATAGGGTTTACCTCGATGAAAAGGTTGTTGATGAACTTAAGAAGCTTTATCTGGAGCTTTGCAGCCTCTGCACAGTTGTTGTCGAGGCAGTACTGAGCGATCTGGTGAGCTTCCTTCGGCATAACGTTTGAAAGAACTGAAATAACGCCCTTTCCGCCGAGTGACATGATCGGAACGATCTGATCGTCGTTGCCGCTGTATACGTCAAGAAGATCTCCGCATTCAGCGATGAGCTTTGCAATATAGCTTAAGTTGCCGCTTGCTTCCTTTACCGCAACGATGTTCTTGTGCTTTCCGAGCTGCTTGTATGTATCGATAGCGATGTTTACGCCTGTTCTGCCAGGAATGTTGTAAAGAATTATCGGAATGTTCACTGCATCAGCAATAGCTGTGAAGTGAGCAACGAGTCCGCGCTGTGTGGACTTGTTGTAGTAAGGAGTAACAACGAGAAGTCCGTCTGCACCGAGTGACTCAGCTTCCTTTGAAAGTTCGATAGCATAAGCTGTGTCGTTGCTTCCTGTACCAGCGATAACAGGTACTCTCTTTGCTGTCTTTTCAACACAGTATCTGATACATTCCTTGTGTTCCTCATCAGTCATTGTTGATGATTCACCTGTTGTACCGCATACGATGATAGCATCTGTACCGTTTTCGATCTGAAAATCTATAAGCTTTCCGAATTCTTCGTAATTTATGGAACCGTCTTCGTTCATTGGTGTTACGATAGCAACACCGGCACCGGTAAATATTGTATTCTTCATATCAAATTATCCTTTCTGAAACTTTAAACCTGTGTACTCCTGACCATTCTTTTTTGTAAAGTGAGATCAGAAATTATTCTTCAGAATATGCTTATCAGTCAAAGTATCCCTTTGCAGCGAGTAATTCAGCAAGAAGAACAGCACCGCCTGCTGCGCCTCTTAATGTGTTGTGTGAAAGGCATACGAACTTGTAGTCGTACTGTGTGTCTTCTCTGAGACGGCCGATAGAAACTGCCATACCGCCTTCAAGATCTCTGTCGAGCTTAGCCTGCGGACGGTCGTTTTCTTCAAAGTAGTTGAGGAACTGCTTTGGTGCGTGCGGGAGTTCGAGTTCCTGCGGAACACCTGAAAATTCCTTCCAGCACTTTAAGATCTCTTCCTTTGAAGGCTTCCTGTCGAATGATACGAAAACAGCAGCTGTGTGGCCGTTTGAAACAGGAACACGGAGACACTGTGTTGTGATAGCAGGTGCTGAAGCCTTTACGATCTTGTTTCCTTCTATCTTACCCCAAACCTTGAGCGGTTCCTGTTCAGACTTTTCTTCTTCGCCGCCGATGTAAGGAATAAGGTTATCAACCATTTCAGGCCATGTCTCGAATGTCTTGCCGGCACCT
>JAGDDO010000472.1 GCA_017848205.1 Oscillospiraceae bacterium
AATCAGGCAATAGACGCAAAGAACAATGCTCCGGCAGAACCTTCGGATGATCCGGAACAGAAGAAGAACGATCTTGCTCAAAAGGCTGTTCTTCAGTCAGACCTTAACAACATTACGGAACAGAAATACGAACTGCTCAGCAGCGATACAGCTTCAAAACTTTCAAATGAACTTGGTGCACATGAAAAGGCAAATTCTGAGCTGGAAACGGCGAAAAAGGAACTTAAGGATGCCGAAGATAAATGTGCGGGTTATCTTGCAGTTATTCAGGCAGCAGGTGCTGAAAACGGAACAAAGGCCATGGAGCGCAGCATAGAAACTCAGAAACTCCAGATAGCACAGAAAAAGGCTGATCTTGCCGCAGCTGCTGAGGAAACTGTTAAAAATGAGCTTGCAAAAGAGATCGCGACTCTTGAACTTAATTTAAAGTATGCTGAGGAAGACCTTAAGACTGTTACAGAAGCTCTTACTAATCTTGAAAAGGCGAAGATGTTAAAGTCTGAAAAAGAGACAGCCGTAACTCAGAAGGAGAATGCCGTCAAAGATTCTGAAAAGGCTCTGGAAAAGAAGGTCGCTGAGGTATCAGCTGAAATCAACGCTAAGATCGCATCACTCGGCGGCGGCGCTTCTTCTTACGACGAAGGCCCGTCTTCATTCATCGGCAGTGATCCGCTTATGTCATCATCAACTGACTACGACGCAAATATAAGAGCGGCTCAGTACGAACTTGATGCTGCTATAAACGCTCTTGAACAGAAGAGAAAAACTGATTCTGTAACAGACGCACAGACACAGGTCGATCTTGACGCTCAGAAGAAAAAGATTGACAAGCTTGAGGAACAGCTTGCAAAACTTCTTGAAAAGCAGGGTAAAAACGAGATAACATCACCTGTTGACGGCGTTGTGGAAATGATCAGTTTCACATCAGGCCAGCCGTTTGCTGCAGGTGAGGAACTTATGGTCCTCAATCTCTCGGCTGACGGTTTCACATCTTCCGCAACTGTTACTTCCGAACAGGCAAAGGCAGTAAAGAAGGGCACTGAAGCAAAGGTAACCAGCAATGATGACGTTAGAGTTACAGTAAAGAACATTACAAAGAATAAAAGTGATTCTTCAAAATTTGATCTTACATTCACAGTTGAAGGCGATGTGGTCGCTGACCAGCAGATAAAGGCTGAACTCGGCGAGAAAGCCTCACAGTATGACAAGGTAGTTCCGAAAAATGCTGTAAAGCAGGATTCGACAGGAAAATATGTGTACGCAGTCAGATCCAAGAGCACTCCTCTCGGAAACAGATATCTGGCAGAAAAAATACCTGTTACAGTTATAGCTGAAGATGATACTCAGTGTGCCGTATCAGGAGATTTCGGCGATTCAGCAGACTACATAATCACTGCTTCATCAAAGCCGTTTTCACCTGGAGACCAGGTAAGACTCTCACAGGAGTAATGTGATGAAGAAGAGGAAAATTGCAGCAGCGGTCACGTCGGCTGTTCTGCTTGCCGTGCTTTCGTCAGTCATGTCTTCGGTTTCCCGGAGCCTTGATGATCAGAATATGGCGGAACGCTGGAAGGGCGGAGAACTTGACTATGCACAGGTCTCGGTCTTTTATCCGCAGAGCAAAAGTCCGTATTCGGAAACAGATGCGGAAAACTTAAGAAATACCATCAGTGAGAAGCTGAAAGAAGGCGCTTTCAGACCTGAAAATGAAGGTGCTGAAATATGGAAGGACGCCTACAGCTCCGTTATTTCAGTTTCTTCTGTTTCCAGGTATGACGAAAGTACAGGAAAAATGGAAACAGCCGGGTCAGATTACAGTGTCGCCGGTGTCGGAGGCAGTTTTTTTGAGTTCCATCCGCTGAGGCTCATAAACGGGAACTACATCTATGAAAGTGAGCTTGATAACCACCGGGCTGTTCTTGACAGGCAGGCCGCCTGGGATATGTTCAGTTCATTTGAGATCACGGGTATGAAGTTTATTTTAAACGGTGTGGAATTCGAGGTCGCCGGTGTGGCAGATCCGGGTGAAAACAGGGATATAAAAAAAGCTTATCCTGCGGCGCCGATGATCTACATTCACTACAGTGCACTTGAAGAGGCAGGACTTGATACCTCTCTTCTGAGCTATGAAGCGGTTATACCTGATCCGGTAACTAACTATGCACGTAACATCACGCTTGAACACTTCGGCATTAATACCATGACCGAGAACGAAACGGATGAAGCTCCGGAAAAAAAGCTTGATGTTGTCATTGTCCAGAACACGGACAGATATTCGGTTTCAAAGCTCTGGAAAGGGCTGCGGGAATTCCGGCTCATAGCAGTCTCCGACAGAAGCATCGCCTATCCTTACTGGGAAAACGCAGCAAGGATGACTTCTGTAACAATGGAGATCCTCTTTCTGTCTGCGCTTGTTCTGTCACTGTTTTTATTTATTCTCTGCGTTTCAGAGATATGCAGACTGTATGCAAACAGAAAATGGCACCTTAAGGATTTCCTTGAGGATATGATGTACAAATACACCTACAAAAAACGAACATCAGACTATATCACATCTCCGGCAGATACCGGGGAGAAAAGCAGATACGATCAGTAATTTTTTTAAGAGAAAGGAAAAAATAACAATGAAAAGAACCAGAATCATTCAGCGCACTGTAAGCACTTTCCTTGCAGCAGCTATGCTTGCAACACTTGCTTCATGCAACGCTAAGCTTCCGGGAAGCAGGGAATCAGCAGGGACCGGAAACCAGCCGAGACAGATCATGAACTACTACACATCTGAAATGCTTACTGTTCCTGAGGGCTTCGGCTATACAGATAAAATTTTCTGTAACGATGAAAATATTTATGTTTTAGGCAGCAAATCAAGTGACTCAGCTGAGATCATTTCAGGAATCTATGATTTTGAAGCGAAGAAAATAAATGAAACAGACTTTAGTTCCCTGAAAATAGGAATGATCAATTCTGTAGAATACTCAGGAAAAGATCTTGTGCTTTCATACAGGGAAGAAGAAACATACAAATCAAAAATTGCAGTCGTTGATTCCGAAACATATGAAATGAAAAGCAGTACCGAAATCGGAGACAACGGTTATGTTGCTGCAGTCACAGTAAACGGCGCAGGTGAAATTGTAACTGTTATTGAAGAATGGGGCATGATCGCGCAGAAATATACGGTGAAAACACTTGATCCTAAAACACTTGAAGAAAAAAGCAGCACAGACATAACAGAAGCTCTGGCAGTCGGAAATAACGGCTATCTTTCTGGTGTGGTATTCGATAAAGCCGGTGACCTTTATACACTCGCTTCGGAGTATGACAAGGAAAATGACAGTGAGTTCTGCAGGCTCATCAAGTTAAAGACGGACGGAACCGTGGTTTACACCACTGATGATTTTACTGATCTTAACGGCGGAGGAATAGTGTTTAAGAGAGCAAACGGAAATGTATGTGTTGCTTCAACTAAAAACGGTCAGGATTTCTCTTTTGATGAGATAGACAACAGTACAGGCGCTGTTAAAGAAAGATATGATATAAATCTGACTTCGGAGATCCGGGGTATCTGCCTTGACTGCGGCAGCGAAGCTGATTTAATGATCAGTGACGAAGAAGGTATATGGAAAATCAACATTGAAAAAGAAAAACCTGAAAAGCTCCTTTCGTTCGGTACTGATATTCCTGAGTCATATTCAAGCGTTAATCAGATGAGCTATGCCGGCGGAAAGCTGTTTTTATATGGTCAGGAATGGGGTGACGGCGGTTCATTCATCTTCAGGTTCGACAAAGACGGTTCTTTTGTTGAGGAAATTCCGGTAGATGGTTCAGACAAGAACAGTTATATAATGTCGGTCTCTGTGGATAAAGACGGTAAGATGATCGCAGTTTCACAGGAATATAAACTTAATGATGACGGTGAAGAAGAGTCTTCAAGCTATGTGTATGAGATAAAGGAAGACGGTACAACCGGAGAAAAGACCGAATTCAAAGTTGACACCGATGATCAGTGCTATATTGAACGGATCGAAAAAACCAACGGCGGGGACTATGCAGCAGTGGTATACATTTACAGCGGAGCAGAACATTCCAGTTTTGTTCAGATCTTCGATGCTTCAGGCAGTCCGAAGGCAAAAATCGAAGATGATGATATAGAACAGATCAATGCTTATTATTCAGTTTCGTCCGGCGACTATATTTCATACATGGATAAATCCAGAAATACGGTGTACCGCAAGGTGGATACCGCTTCCTATCAGCTCGGAGATACGGTGGAACTTGACATTCCGGAAGATATGCGCCCAATAGCTTCAGACGGAAACTATGACATCTGCTATACTAACTCATCAGGTATTTACGGTTATAATTTTGCCGATAACAAGTCCACAGAGATCATAAACTGGATCGACAGTGACATTGTCTTTTCAGTATGGGACGCTTCCTTCCAGGGCAGTGACAGGATCGTATGCCAGGGCTATGACTACACAAACGGTGAAGATCAGATCTATATTCTGAAAAGAGCTGATAAGGAAACACTTAAAAAGATCCAGAACAAGAAGCTCATGACCATTGCCGGTGTGGGAATTGAATACAATTCAGCTTTCAGGGAAAAGGTAGTTGATTTCAACAGAAACAGCAATGAATACAGACTTCAGGTAAATGACTATCAGAAATTCAGCAAGTATGAGGATGACACCTATAATTCAGGTGCTTTTCAGCTCAACAATGATCTGGCTTCAGGAAATGTACCTGATATTCTTGTCGGATCAAGTGAAGTTAATATGACATCATTTGCAGCCAAGAATATTCTTGCTGACCTTACAACTTACTTTGAAAATGACGCTGACATAAAAAGAGAAGACTATTTTGAAAACATTCTTGATTTAGGCAAATACAAGGGAAAACTCTGTCAGGTATTTGCCGGATTCAGCATCAGCGCACTTGCAGGTCCTGAGTCAAAGCTCGGAAAAGAAGCAAACCTGACACACGAAGATCTCTTTGCTTTAAAGAAGAACGGAAATGTATTCTATGAAAAAACTTCAAGGGAAAGACTTGTAAGTGAATTACTCAAGGCTAACCTTGCTGAATACGTTGATTTTGAAAACAAGACCTGTGATTTTGACAATGAAAGATTTTCAGGAATTATAGACCTTGTCACTGAAGAGGGAAGCGAAGCTGATGAAGAAGAGCTGTATGCAAAAGAGGATATGATAAACGGAGAACTCGAAGAGGTCTCAAGATTCAAAGACAATAAATGCCAGCTCGATCTCGTTGACATATATAACTTCTCACCTCTCCTCGAACTCCAGCAGGGAGCACTCGGTGAAGCAGCGACTATCAAGGGATATCCGTCTGAAAACGGAAGCGGTATAGTAATTTTACCGAATATGACATTTGCCATCTGCGAAAAATCAAAGAACAAGGATGCAGCATGGGACTTCATTAGAGAATTCTTTACAGAAGAATATCAGAATGAAATGAACGGTGAATATATTTCCACCTTCCCGGTAAGAAAGAGCTCATTTGACGATGTTATTGCCAAGGGAAAGAATCCGGAAAGCTATCAGTACTACCAGGTAACAAAGCCGGACGGATCATATGCTGAAATGAAGCCGCTTGATGATGCAACAGCTGAAAAGTTCAGAAAAGCAGTTGAAAGTGCTGACCGCTGTGTATTAAGCGACGAGCGTATCGAAAAGATCATTGACGAGGCACTTGATCAGGTAAAGAACGGTGAAAAGACATCATCTGAGGCCGCTGCTGATATCCAGAACAAGGTTTCAACATATCTCAATGAAATAAAATAAGTTAAGGAAACACTGATTATATCGTAAATCCGGCAGCGCCGGATTTACGAAGGGGGATTTGCGGGGCTTCGCCCCGGAACCCTTCACTGATTTATGAATAAATCAGTTTCCTTAAGAGGGCAGAACAACATATGGTTCTGCCCTTGCTTTTTTCGGATGCATAATGTATAATTATCTTAAGTATACACTGATTTGAAAGGAAAGCACAATGAAAAGAACATATATAATAAAACTTATTTCAGGCCTGTTTGCACTTTCCGTGCTTGCCGTGCCTTTTACCGGCTGTGAAAAAGCACCGTCATCATCTGTTCCTTCCGGCGACAGCGGCGAAGAAAGTGCTGTCGTTACCGAAGCAGCTGAACCGGAGACAAGTGAGCCTGAAGATGATAATTTAAAGATCACTGAGATACTACCGGATCATGAATACGAAAACGTGGATCATGTCGAGCTCTGCGGCGGCAAATACTATATTTATGAGCGTATGAGCGAAGCCGAAGAAAAGGAGGTATCTGTGATCGCATCTGCGTCGACAGGTGAGGTGAAAGATCTTGACATAAGCGATGCCGGCTATTCCTACGTTCAGTACGCCGCGCTCGGAGAAAAGGAACTTGCACTGGTATACTGTGACGAAGAGAACATTCAGCATCTGTGCTCTGTCGATCCTGCTACCGGAAAGAAATCCACCGACAGAACTTTTGAAGAAGAAACATACCTTTCTTTTCTCAGAAATGTCGGAAGCGACGAATTTACTTCTCTGTGCATACACTATACCGAAACCGGCAAGAATTTTTCACTTGACTGGTTCAAAGGCAGTGACCTGAGCGTTACCCGTGAGGAGAATCTCACTGAAAAGCTGGAACTTCCTGAAACTGCATTTGTTGTTGATGCCTTTGCACTTCAGGACGGATCTGCCTACATGTGTTCAGTTGATTACAAACCGAATTTTGTAAATGAATACTTTATCTACAGAATGGATGACAAGGGAAATATCACCTACAAACAGGCTATACCGGATGACTGGAACGGAAACTTTGTTGGTATGTACGTTCTGGAAAGCGGAAATCTGTGCGTATGCTGTACTGATGACTACTCAAAGTTCTCTGTTCATGAACTGAAGCGTGAAACAGGAGAGATTATTACCGAACACACCGTGGAAACTGTGAAGTCGAATTATGTCGGTTCAATCAGCATTCCGGGCTATGATTTTACATACATAACCCCGACAGGAATAACAGGCTATTCCTTCACTGAAAAGAAGTCTGAAGTAGTGTTTAAGTTCGGTGAGGATCTTGATCCTGTTCTCAAGAATGTTTTTACAGCAGCATCTTACGGTGATTCACTTTATCTTTACACACTGGCCAATCTGGAATCGGGACGCAGGGTAACAGTAGCAGGAAGTGACAACAAGGAGATCTTTAAGACAGATCTCACTGCTGATATCGGATATGCGTCAGTGTTCTGTACTGCACCTGACGGAAGCATTTATTACTGTGAAACATATGAACAGGCGGCTGAGGACGGTTCAAGCGGAAACGCATACCGTTTCCATGTTCTTGACAGTACAGGAAAGGCAAAGAACATATTCACTATAGACGGACTGAAGGAAGCATCAAGCGGCAATATCCTCAAAATGCGTTTCGGCAGTGACGGAAATCTTTATCTGCTGGTACAGTACTACAAGAATGGTGTCCCGTTTACAACAATATATGTGACAGACGGGGAAGGAAAATTAAAGGGTAAGTTTACCGGTGAAAAGGAACAGCTTATCATCACTGACATGTTTGTAAACAGCGACAGGCAGTGTGCAGTTTGTATAAATTCCGACAGCGACAGCGTTATAACTGATCTCGATCTCGGAAAACAGCTGATGACTGAAAAATTCAGCATAGCAATTGATGCGAATCTGGCTGAGGTATTTGCCGATGGTACCGGTAAATACGATCTCTACTATATCAGAGAAAACACCGTATACGGCTACAATGCTGCCGACGGATCAGAAACTGTGATCGCAGCTCTTGGTTCCGCCAATGCCGAAGCTACGAATATATTTGTTGATTCCGGTAAAAGGGTCATATGCAGCACCTATGACGAGGAAACCGGAAAAACAGGCGTGACTGTTTTTGAAAAAGGTTAAAGGTCCGGCAAGGGGCCGGGCTCATATATAAAAATTTAAGGAGGAAGAATTTATGAAGAAATTCAGACGTGTTCTTGCAGGTCTGACGGCAGCGACACTTGCCTTTGGTTCAGCGGTAGTGTTCCCGTCAGGGCTCAGAGCAGAAAAGGCAGATGCGGCAGAAGCACCTTTTAACTACGCGGAAGCCCTTCAGAAATCACTGTTCTTCTATGAAGTGCAGCAGGCGGGTCCGCTGCCTGAATGGAACAGAGTAACCTGGAGAGCAGATTCCACCATGTCCGACGATGTTCCGGGCGGATGGTACGATGCCGGAGACCATGTAAAGTTCAATCTGCCGATGGCCTATTCGGCTGCAGTGCTGGCATGGGGACTTTATCAGTACGGAGACGGTGTCGAAAAGATCGGTGAATGGCAGAATTACCAGAACAATCTCGAATTCGTTCTTGACTATCTTGTTGCCTGCGACAGGGAAAACAAGGTCGTTTACCAGATCGGTGAAGGTAACGCAGACCACAAGTGGTGGGGTGCAGCTGAGCTTGTTGAGCTCGAAATGGGCAAGCGCCCTTCCTATACCGGCGACGGTTCATGTGTAGTCGGTGAAATGTCGGCAGCTCTTGCAGCAGGTGCAGCGGCACTTAAAGGAAAATCGGACAAAACCGACGGATATCTTAAATGCGCAGAGCATTATTTTGATCTTGCATGGAAGGTAAAGAGCGACAAGGGATATTCTGCAGCCAGCACCTTCTATGATTCCTGGAGCGGCTTCTGGGATGAGCTTTTCTTTGCGGCAAACTGGCTCTACATCGCGACCGGCGACAAGGGCTATCTTGACAAGGCTAAGGAATGTATCCCTAATCTCGGCAGGGAAAACCAGTCTGAAGAACTCAAGTACACCTGGGGATTCTGCTGGGACGATGTGACACAGGGCGGATTTCTTCTTTATGCACAGAACACAGGCGACGAGGAATATATAAAGCAGGTGCAGAAGCATCTTGACTACTGGTCGCTGCCTGAAGGATACGGCGGAAAGAGCGTTTATCATCTCAAGGACGGTCTTGCATGGCTCGACTCATGGGGATGTCTCCGTTATGCGTGCAACGCCGGATTCCTCGCAGCTGTAGCAAGCGATACTCTCTTTAAGGACGATGCTGAAAAGAGCAAACAGTATAAGGAATTCTATGAAACACAGATCAACTACTGCCTCGGCGGCAACGCAGACAAGAGAAGCTACGTTATCGGTTTCGGTGAAAATGCTCCTGAGCATCCGCACCACAGAACATCTCACGGTGCATGGGACGATATGAAGGCGGAAGCCCTCAAACACCACAGACACGTTCTTTACGGAGCACTTGTAGGCGGACCTGGCAAGGACGGCAAGTACGAAGACGCTGTTGACAATTATGTAAACAACGAAGTTGCCGATGACTACAACGCAGGATTCACAGCACTTCTCTGTAAAATGGTTTCCGATTACGACTGCAAGACCCTTGCAGATTTCCCTCCTGTGGAAGAACCGGACGGACCGGAATTCTGGGTACAGGCAAATATCAATCAGGAATCAGACACATTCACTGAACTTAAGATAAACGCAGTAAACCATTCTGCATGGCCGGCAAGATATATAAAGGATCTTTCCTACAACTACTATTTTGACATTTCAGAAATACTAGATGCCGGACTTACAGCCGACGATATCACAGCGAAAATAGGCTACGATGAATGGGCACAGGCCAAGGTTGAAGGACCGACACAGTACGACGGAAACATCTACTATATCAAGGTAAAATACGAGGACGGATCAGTTCTTGCTCCTATAGGAAAGGAACAGGAAAAGGCTGAGATCCAGGTCCGTATCTCGATTCCTGACTCAAACAAGGTATGGGATTCTTCAAATGACTATTCAAGAGAAGGACTCACAAAGGACAGCCTCGACCAGAAGATAACTGAAAACATCACTCTTTACGACGGTGACACACTTGTATGGGGAACTGAACCTGACGGAACAAAGCCGGCAGCACCGACTGCAAAACCAGCTCCGACAGTAAAGCCGACGGAAACAGCGAAGCCGACTGAAACACCGACAGCAAAGCCTACGGAAACGACAAATCCGACTGCAGCACCTACAGTAAAGCCTACTGAAACATCAAAGCCAACTGAAACACCGACAGTTAAGCCGACCGAAACCGCAAAACCAACTGAAATACCGACAGTTAAGCCAACCGAAACAGTAAAGCCGACAGAACCGTCAGCACAGAATGATGCTGTACTTTACGGCGACCTCGACGGCAGCGGCATAATCGACATAACAGATCTTTCGAAGCTTTCGCTCTACCTGCTTGGTGACACAAAGCTTGATGACAAAGCACTCTTAGCTGCAGACACCGAGTACGACGGAACAGTCGATCTTTCAGACCTTGCAAAGCTCAGACAGTACCTTTCAAAGAAAATCACAAAGATCGGTAAATAACAGTGAACGCATAATAATAAACGAAAAAAACACAGGACTCCGCCTGACGGAGTTCCTGTGTTTTTTCTTACTGCTTCCTTAGAAAAACGAAGATTTATAAATCCGGGGCGCAGTCCCGTAAATCCCACCTCCGGAAATACGGAGAAGCATTATTTCCGGTTTTATCATTGAATGCAAAAAGGGCAGGCCGTGCGGCCTGCCCTCAGGTTTTATATGAGAATTATAAAATCCTTACTGGATCTCGCTGTGGAACTGCTGGAGTGACTTTACTGAGTCAGCACCTCTGCTATTTACATCCTTGATACCTTCACCTGT
>JAGDDO010000051.1 GCA_017848205.1 Oscillospiraceae bacterium
AAGATCAAGAAGGTGGCAAAGCAGCCGATAATCATGAAGCTCAGCCCCAATGTCACCAGTATCTCTGAAATGGCAAAGGCTGCAGAAGCTGCGGGAGCGGATGCGATTTCTCTGATAAATACCATAACAGGAATGAAGATTGATATTTACAAGAGAAAGTTTGCTCTTGCAAATAAGACCGGAGGAATGTCTGGCCCGGCGATCAAGCCTGTTGCCGTAAGAATGGTATATGAGGCGTCTCATGCAGTAAATATCCCCATTATCGGAATGGGCGGAATCGCAAATGCCGAGGACGCAATCGAGTTTATCATGGCAGGTGCCACAGCAGTTGCGGTGGGAGCAATGAACTTCCACGATCCTTATACTACGGAAAAAGTGGTAGAAGGTATAGAAGAGTATATGAAGAAGTACGATGTTAAGGATATAAATGAAATCCGTAAGATTGTGTAAATAGTTCTTTTATCCATATATAATCAATCCTTTAACGTTTTTTTATATTGTGATGTTAGAATAAAAAACAAACAGACAAGGGGACGCAGGGAAGCGGTCTGTAAAGGAAAGATTATGAAGAAGATAGTTGAAGCGTTATTATATGCGGTAGGAGCATTAATAGCATTGGTTTTTCTGATGATTTTCATATGTACGGTCAGCCCGGCGGCACATGACGTGTTTAGCGGTGTTGCGACAGATGTTGCGGTGATGAGGATACAGCGGGCGGCGGAACTTGAGAACAGCGCGGAGGCTGCGATTCAGGAAGCTGAGGAAGCAAGCACCGATGCATCGGAAGAGCCAAGATCTGAAGCGAAAATCTATGAAGAACATATGAACAGCATGAAAAAAGGACTTCACTTAGACGAGTAATCATCTAAGTGACAGTCCTTTTCTGTTACTAGCAACGTATTATTCTGTCAATGTCTTGCCGGTTAATTCGTCAAAGCCTTTCATAACTGCATCGAAGGTGTTTTTTGAAATCTCCGGAAGCTCACCGCCCCAGGTTTTCTCAGCCTGAGCATAACCCTTCTCAAAAGCAGCTCTCATTTTTTCAAGCTTTTCAGGATCGTTTCCGGCCAGTGTGGTGGCAAAATCGAGGATTCTTTCGGAGGTCTGTTTTACACCCCAGTAACCGTCCTCGGCAATGTCAGCCTCTGCCTGAGCCTTAGTTGCTGCATCCACTGTGAAATCACCTTTTGCAAGGAATTTCCACATAGAATCTTCATCGTTGTCAGAATTGGCGATGCCGTAGGCCTTGGCCTGCTTGCCCATCATCTTCTGAACAATGTTCAAAAGTTGCTGCTGGCGCATTGCTACATCTGCCTGCATCTGCTTGATGATCTTGGTTCGATCGGTTTCTTTGGAAGATACGTTCTGTGTATCTTTTTCCTCAGATTTCTCGAACACTGCTGCAGCTTGAGTTTTTTCCTTTACTTCATCGTTTTTGTTTTTCTCGTCAACAGACGGACTGACTGATGAAGCATAGGTGGTTGCGATGTTGTTAGTAACCTCGGTAATTCCGTTTACGCCCATATCGAACTCCTTTTCTGCGACAGGGTACTAAATACCGCGCTGAAACGAAACTATGGTTTACCT
>JAGDDO010000473.1 GCA_017848205.1 Oscillospiraceae bacterium
AATGAAGACAAACAACTTGAAATACAATTCGGATTTATGGTGACAACACATGAATAATTCAAAAAAAGCGGTCGTTCTTTTCAGCGGCGGTCTTGATTCAACGACCGTGCTGGTCTATGCGCTGAAAAAGGGGTATGACGTTTATCCGCTCACTTTTTCCTACGGTCAGAGGCACGCGATCGAGATAAAACAGTCGGAAAAAACTCTGGAAAAATACGGACTTCTGAACCGGCAGACGATATTTTCGATAGATCTCACACCGTTCATCAACTGCTCGCTCATCAACAGGAATCTGGAAGTACCGGAATTCGCCGAAAACAGGATTCCCTCGACATACGTGCCGTCAAGAAACCTGATTTTTCTTTCGGTCGCATCGGGTTTTGCCGAAACTTTGGGCGCGGAAAAGATTTTCATCGGCGTAAATTCGGTCGATTATTCGGGTTATCCCGACTGCCGTCCGGAATTTGTTGAAGCGTTCAACAAAACTATAGCGGTAGGTATGAAACAGGGCGTTGAAAGCGGAATAAAGGTCGAAGCACCGATCCTCAATATGTCAAAAAAAGAGATAATCGAGCTCGGAATGTCGCTCGGAGTCGATTATTCGCTCACTCACAGCTGCTACAATCCGACTCAAGACGGACTTTCTTGCGGAATCTGCGACAGCTGCCGACTCAGACTTGAGGGTTTCAGACAGGCTGGATTTGTTGATCCGCTGAAATACGCGGCGCGCCGAAAATAACGGGATCACGATATCCCAGGATTACGGAATCCCGACGGCGCGCATTCGATATCCCGAGATTCCGGCAAGATAAATTAGAAATTCATTGTGATGTTGACGACAACTTCCGTACTCAGTGTCTTTGCGACCGGACATGTGTCTGCAGCACTTTTGAGCATTGCCTGCTGCTTCGGCGTGTAGTCGTGATGCGGGAAGTTGAAAACTATATCAATCTGCCCTATGCGGCGCGGATCCGTTGCCATCGTCTTTTTTATTTCATAGGTTGTTCCATCGATATCGAATTCGTGAGTCTGCGCTGTGATTCCCATGATCGTCATCATGCATGCTGCCAAAGCTCCGCAAACGAGATCTGTCGGAGAAAAAGCCTCGCCTTTGCCGTGATTATCGGTCGGAGCATCGGTCATAATGGTGTTGTTCGATTTAAGATGAGTCATTTCATTACGTAAACAGCCTTTGTACTGACCTTTGATAATTACCGGCGCAACAGGATTGATGTTCTGCATTTTTTACCTCTTTAAAATTAAACAATAAAACGGTTTATTGTAGTGAGAGGGGCTATTTTGGCAAGAAATTCTCATAAACTCTGGACTTAGGCCAAGAGCGACAAAGATTTTTGATTTCTTTAAAAAAATAACTAAAATTTGCGGTGTTTATTTTCTTTGGGAGGAAAAGATGAAAAAATTTTGCTTGGTTTTAATGTTTGTTTGTGTTTTCGTGCTTTCAAGCTGTGGCGAAAACAGCACTTCTAAAAAAGACACAAATGAAAACAACACGGACACGGAAGAACAAACAGATGAAAGCACTGCTGAAACAAACGATGAAGAACCCGCACCTCAAACAGATGAATTTGATCCAGAAAATCCAGGTTACACTGTAGAATTCTACATCATTGACACGGAAATGATGGGACAGGGACAGTCAATGGCTATCGGTTACTTCATGAAGACGGCACGTGAAGACCTTGATCCGGAAACGGTTGAAGACGTAACACTTGATACTTGTGTTATCGGAGAATCTTCTCCGCGTGTTCCCAGCTGCACAAGCAATTCAGACTGTGCTCCGGAACAGGAATGTGTTCCTGAATACGATAATGGTCAGCCGATCGAAAACAGCGAACACTGTGAAACTCCGAACAGAGCTTCACTTGATGTCGGTCCTGTGCAGATTGCAGGTTTTAACGGCGGTCCTTACACATTTGCATTCGAACCTGGAGATCAGGTTTACAAGCTCAATGGTACCGGTGACGGCAGCATTGACAGAAGCCTCATCGCTTACGGCACCGAATATACGATCAGTGCAAATGATCTTATCCCCGATGATCTGAGATCGATTTCTGCAACCTTTACAATGCCGCCTGCATTGTCGCTTATTGAACCGGCTATGACGGAAGGCGGAATGTTCGGCTTGGCTGTAGAGATTGACAACACGAAACCTCTTACTTTCAAGTGGGAAGGCAACGGAGGAAAAGGTTATATCGACATTACGATCATGGCGGCACAATCTCTTGCCAATATGGTTTCTGTAACCTGCAAAGTACGTGATGACGGTGAATTCACTGTTCCGGAAGAATTTACATCCCAGCTTGTTTTCGGTGGCGGCGGTGACGGAATGATGGATCAGATGCTCGCGATGATGAACATGAT
>JAGDDO010000474.1 GCA_017848205.1 Oscillospiraceae bacterium
CATTTATCCGTATAGCAGACGACGGATGCGGCATAGCTTACGAAGATGTTCCGAAGGCATTTCTTCGTCATGCGACCAGCAAGATAAAGGATGCGGATGACCTTAACAGCATTCTTACTCTCGGATTCAGAGGAGAGGCTCTTGCTTCCGTATGCGCTGTTTCGAAAACGGATATCATGACAAAGCAGGCAGCCGATGAGCTCGGTACTCATTACACTATCGAGGGTTCTGAGGAAAAACTTTACGAGCAGAGCGGCTGCCCTGACGGTACCACAATTATAATACGTGACCTCTTCTACAACGTCCCTGCACGACAGAAGTTCATGAAAAAGGATGCTGTCGAAGGCAATATGGTAGCCGGAATAGTGAACAAGATAGCAATGTCACATCCGGAGATAGCCTTCAAGTTCATACGTGACAACAAGCTTGAATTCAGCACTGCCGGAGACGGAAAAATGTATTCGGCAATGTTTGCAGTTTACGGCAGGACCTTTGCCGGTGACATGATACCTGTTGACTATGAGCAGGACGGGATTCACGTATCAGGATTTACGGTGAAGCCTCTCTATTCCAAAGCCAACAGAAGCTTTCAGAATTTCTTTGTAAATGACCGTTACGTAAAATCATCTGTCTGCGCCTCGGCAGTGGAGGAAGCATACAAAGGCGCTATAATGACAGGAAAATTTCCTGCCTGCGTTCTTAAACTGGATATAGCACCTGATACTATTGACGTAAACGTTCATCCGGCCAAGCTGGAAATACGTTTTTCCGACGAGCGTCCGGTCTACGACTGCCTTTTCTTTGCGATAAAGTCAGCGCTTATGAAAGCCGGTCTTGTCTATGACTTCCAGCTTAAACCTCCTTCAAAGCCATCCGGCACTTCCGAAGAATATGTGCAGCAGAAACTTCCTGATGTTTCTGCTTCCGAAAATTCTCAGGCTGCAGTATCAACTTCCGGAAATACACCTGCATCGTCAGGGACTGCTTCTGAAACAGGTTCGAATGTTCCGGTTTCAGCTAATGAAACTGTTTCAGGTACAGCAGGAAACACTGATAATATTTCGCGTCCGGTAAATGTTCAGAATAACGGAACAACGTTTACCGGAAATTCAGATAAACGTGCGGACCGAAGCGTGGCACTTAATTCATCTTCATCGGTTCCGTCAGTAACTTATGTTCATCCTTCTCCTGTGACAGCTGACAAGGAGGTAAGCGGTGATCAGCCTGACGAAGCAGTAAGTACAGCAGCGGCACAGAGTTCCGGTTTTGAGGCTTCAGAAAATGAAGACGTTACCGGGGCAGATAAAACCAATACTGCCGCTTCGGTATCAGAAACTGCAGTCCCGGAGACATCTTCTTGCGCAGGTCCGGCGGCAGATCAGAATGTATGCGAAGATGATGCTCTTTCTGAAAAATATCAGTTTATTACAGGAAGTGCGCTTAAAAAGAAGGAAAATACTGAACCGGAAATAAAAGAGCCGGAAAGGCCGCAGGTGCGTCTTGTGGGCGAAGTCTTCGGCGGATTTGTCATCTCGGAAATTGAAGACAAAATGGTAGTCATCGACAAGCATGCGGCTCATGAGCGTATAATCTACGAAAGACTGAAAGCTGAAAATAAGGTAAACCCGAGTCAGCTTGTGCTCTGTCCGACGGGACTTCTTCTTTCTCTTGATGAAGTTGAAGCTCTTAAGGAAAATAACGAAGTCATTGAAAACATGGGCTTCAGCCTTGATTATTCCAGCAGTCCGTATGTCTCAGTAAAGGCTATGCCGGTGATCCTTGCAGAACTTAACATGGATGAAGTCATACCGGAGCTTGCTGAAAACTTCAGAAACAACAGACGTGATCCGCGTCCTGAAGCGATAGATGACATCTACCATACAATGGCATGCAAGGCTGCGATAAAAATGAACGACAAAAACAATGACATGGAACTGAAACAGCTGGTCGAAGACGTATATTTCGACGACAGGATACGTCACTGCCCTCACGGAAGACCGGTAATGTTCATCATTTCAAAATATGATTTTGAAAAGCAGTTCCGGAGAATAGTGTAAGAAAAATACCTCTCTTACAGCAGCCCGTTCTGCACCGGAAATGCGAAAGAAGGCTATACGGAGTTTTTCCGTATCCCGGGGTGCTGATCTTTGTTCAGCACTTACGCAGTAAACGATAAACCGGAGGAATACCAGTGAAACCACGAATACTTGTAATAGCAGGGCCGACTGCATCCGGAAAAACGGCACTCGGTGTGGAAATGGCGCTTAAGTATAACGGCGAGGTCATTTCAGCAGATTCCATGCAGATCTACAAAGGCATGGACGTTGCCACCGCCAAGCCGACCACGGAGGAAATGAAGGGAGTTCCGCATCACCTTATAGGATTTCTCGACCGGACCGTGAATTTTTCCGTTGCTGACTATGTAGCTCTTGCCACGGAAAAAGCGGAGGATATTATTTCAAGAGGAAAGCTGCCGATAGTGGTCGGAGGAACGGGACTTTATATTTCTTCCTTTGTAAACAACATTCAGTTTCCTGAAATAAAAGGGGACGGAGAGATAAGAAAGCGCCTTACGGAGGAAGCAGAGAAATTCGGAAACGCCTATCTGCTTGAAAGGCTGAGAAAGTGTGATCCGGAGACTGCCGCCGAACTTCATGAAAATGATCTTGGCAGAGTAAGAAGAGCTCTCGAAGTCTTTGAAGCCACCGGCAGAAAGATGAGCGATATAAAACGCGAGAGCACTCTTGTGGAATCGCCGTTTGAATTTCTTTCCACGGCCATAACCTATGATGACAGGCAGGTGCTTTACGACCGTATCAACCGCCGTGTTGACATAATGAAGGAAAACGGCCTTGTGGATGAGGCCTATGAGATATATAGGGAGAGCGGCACGGGAAGAACGGCACATCAGGCTATCGGGTGCAAGGAACTGGCACCTTATTTTGAAAACAGAGCCTCACTTGAAGAGTGCCTTGACAAGGTGAAGCAGGAGACCAGAAGGTACGCAAAAAAGCAGCTTACCTGGTTAAAAAAAGAGCCGTATATATGCTGGATGGAAGGCAGTAAAGATTCTGACATAAATTTTTTTATAAAAAAATGTGAAAATATTATAGCCAAGAAGGATTTTTTGTGATATAATAATATCTATGTAGGCAAAAACAAAAAACAGAAAGAATAAAAAAACTGATTTTTAAGCCGCATTTAGTGCAGAATCTGCGGCACATGTTTATTTGTTTTAATTTTTTTATCTGCAGAAAAGGAGTTTAATATGAACAAACAGTTGAATTTGCAGGATGTATTTCTTAATCAGGCGAGAAAAGAAAAGATCTCAATTACAATTTACCTTACAAACGGTTTCCAGTTCAAGGGTATGGTAAAGGGCTTCGACAGCTACATTGTAATTCTTGATCAGGACGGAAAGCAGAGCATGGTTTACAAGCATGCGATTTCCACAATTATCCCTTCAAGACACATCTCGATCCTTGACAATACATCTGCTGAAAAGGCTGAATAATGAATACACGTACAGCTAAGCTTCTGCTTGCGATCCTTGTGTTGTTCCTGATGCTTACTGTCATAAACGTTGTGGTTCATATTTTTAAAAATGATTATGTTACGGAAACGGCTGTGGCTGTGTCTGCGTCAAACGCAGTTTCATTCAAGGGAGTCTACATCCGGGATGAGCAGATCATAGAGTATAAAGGGAAAGGCGTTATCAGCTATGCAGTCGATGACGGCGGAAGGCTGAGTTCCGGTGAGACCGCAGCTTATGTTTACAACGATGAAAAACAGATCCGCATCAATGAAAAGATAGCAGAGATCGACGCTGAGATAGCAGTTCTGAACAAGATACAGAACCCTGGTACACAGGAAGTTGACCAGCCGGCCTATCTGGCGGGACTTATCGAAAATGCCTATAAGAACATAATCGCATACAAGGAAGCAGGCGACCTTGAAAAACTCAGGAGTGAAAAGGAAGAACTTGTTATCTACCTCAGTACCATGCAGTACGTTACACAGGAGATACTTAATTTTTCCGACAAAATAGCGAGCCTCAAGACTGAAAGACATAATCTTGAAAGTCAGCAGGTCGATCCTATTGACACTATTCCTGTTCCGAATTCGGCGTATTTTGTCAGCTACACTGACGGATATGAAAACATACTTAATTTCAGCAAGGCAGAAACACTTACCGCGAGTGAAATAAAAAGCGTTACAGACATCAACGGCGCAAAGAAAGATTACGGCATAGGAAAGATCATCAACGGTTACACCTGGAAAATCGCAGGTGTCATTGAGGATCCTCGTGACTATTTCAAGGACGGGAAAAAAATAAAGCTTTATTTTCCTTCAAGCGGCAATACCATAGATGCGGTCATTGAAAAGATCCGTCCTGCTGAAACTGATAATCAGAATGAAAAAATTATAATCATAAACTGCACGGACATGTCATATGATTTTGTTCAGCATCGTGTCGAGACCATTGAAATACAGGATGAGGAATACAAGGGAATACGCATCCCGCGTGAGGCCATCATTGTAAAGGAAATGGAGATCGAAAAGCGTAATCCGGAGACCGATGCAATAGAAATGGTCAAAACAGGTGTCCGCGGTGTTTATATAAAACAGGGCGAAAAGGTCACATTCAAACTGATCGATGAGATCTTCCAGGACGAAGACTACATCGTTTCACGTGTCAGACCGGAGAGCAAATACGTTCAGCTTTACGATGACACTATTGTTTCAGGTGTTTCAGTGGGAGGCGATTTGGAATGAAAACACAGTTTGATTATGTTGACGAAAACTACAGACGAATTATAAACAATGTTAATGAGGCGAAGGAACGCTACGGCCGTTCCGGCGACAGCATTCAGGTAATGGCAGTTACCAAAACCGTGGATGCAGATATCGTAAATCACGCCATTTCGTCATGCGGCATAAGTCTTCTGGGCGAAAACAGGGTGCAGGAATATCTTTCAAAAAAGGATGCCTATCTTCCTGCGACCGTACATTTCATCGGAGGACTTCAGACCAACAAGGTCAAGTATATTATCGATTCCGTTGACATGATACAGTCGGTGGACAGTCTTAAACTGGCTTCCGAGATAAACAAACATGCCGGTCGCATCGGCAAGATACAGGACGTGCTTGTTGAAGTTAATATAGGCGGTGAGGAATCCAAGGGCGGAGTAAGTCCTGAGGAGCTTTCCGAACTCATATATGCCATGGCGGAACTTCCGAACATAAAGGTACAGGGCCTCATGACCATACCGCCGCCGCATGATCCGGAAAAATTTCTGGGAAGAATGCAGGAATTATATATTGACATTTCAGAAAAAAGAATAGATAATATTAATATGAGTTTTTTGTCGATGGGTATGTCCGGAGACTATGAACTCGCCGTTAAATACGGTTCAAATATCCTCCGTATAGGAAGTGCCCTGTTCGGTGCAAGAATATACAGATAGCATTATATTTATATAGACTGCTCTTTATCATTTTTCGCACACGGTGATAGAGAAGGCATACTAAGGAAACGCTGGTTTATTCATAAATCAGCGTGGGGTACGGGGCGAAGTCCCGTAGTCTCCCCATCCGTAAATACGGCGAAGTCGTATTTACGATTTAATCGGTGTTTCCCTAATCTTATTATTTGAGTGCGAGGAAAGGATATAAAAAAATGAACTTTATTGAGACTCTCAAAAATTATTTTTTACCGCCCGAAGACGGCGATGAGGTTTATCAGCCTGAACAGGCAAAGCCTGAGGCACCGGCATATCAGCCACCGGTACCTGACAGCATCGAAACTCCGGACGAGAAGAGAAACAAGGTAGTAAATATTCAGGCGACTGCACAGCTTCAGGTTGTTCTTGTAAAGCCGGAAGTGTTTACAGACGCAAAGGCTATCGCTGACCATCTTATTGCAAAGAAGACAGTTGTTCTTAATCTTGAAACAGCTTCTTCTGAAAACAAGAGAAGAATCATAGACTTTCTTGTAGGTGTTGCTTACGCTAACGGCGGAAGCCTCAAGCCTGTAGCAAACCTCACTTATATAATCACTCCTTACAACGTAGGCTTCCAGGGCGAAGAACTTGTAGGGGAACTTGAAAACACAGGTATGATCTGATCGGTATATCAGTGATATTTTATCAAGAGGTGAATTAACGTGATAAAAGCCAAAGACATAAACAGCCAGAGATTTGAAAAAGCAGCCTTCGGCTACAAGCAGGAGGACGTAGATACATTTCTCTCAGAAATAGCAGCTGACTATGCTCAGCTCATGAGAGACAACGAAGATATCAATGCAAAGCTTCAGGTGCTTGCAGACAAGGTAAGAGAATACAGAAAGGATGAGGAAGCAGTTAAGGATGCACTCCTCATTGCCCAGAAGGAAGGACATCGTGTAGTTCAGGAAGCCGGAGACAAGGCTGAAGAGATCATCAGAAATGCCAAGGTCGAAAGCGACAGAATGGTAAGCGAAGCTACAACTGACACCAAGAAGGCTATTGATGAAGTAAGGGACGAGCTCAAGAGAGAGCAGAAGAACCTTGCCTACCTCCAGAAGCAGGTATCTGCATTCAAGAAGAACCTTTTCGATGTATACAAGTCTCATCTTGAGATGATATCATCTCTTCCTCAGTCAGATGATGAAGATGACGAAGAAGAGGCATACAGTGAAGAACCAAAGTCAGCTATCATGGAAGCTGCGCGTGACATTCTCACAGAAACCGCTGCTTCAATGGAAGCTGTAGCAAAGGGACAGACTGGTTCAGTTCCGGTACACACAGGATCAATACCTGTTCATACAGGATCTATCCCTGTTCAGTCTCCTCTTAATGCTGAAAAGGCAGAAAAATCTGAAAAGCATGATGACGGTGAAAAGCCTGATCCTTTCAGAACACAGTCAATACCGATAATCGGCGGAGACAGCAAGTATTCCGAGCTCCAGTTCGGTCAGCAGAACAACAATAAGTAATAATGCAAAGGAAGATAGATAATAATGGCTCAGAATTATAATGAAACTCTGAACTTACCAAAGACAGACTTCCCTATGAGAGGAAATCTGCCGGCCAAGGAACCTGAAACACTGAAAAAGTGGGAATCAGAAAGACTTTACTACAAGATGATCGAAAAGAATAAGGGCAAGCCTTCATTTATTCTTCATGACGGCCCTCCGTATGCTAACGGTGAGATTCATCTCGGTCATGCACTCAACAAGTCTCTCAAGGACTTCATAGTTAAGTACAAGAATATGAGCGGATTCTGTGCGCCGTACGTTCCGGGCTGGGATACTCACGGACTTCCTATCGAACTTAAGGCGATGAAAACTATCGGCGTAAAGGACGGTGCTGTTTCTCCTGCAGAACTGAGAAAGCACTGCCGTGAATATGCTATGACACAGGTCGCTAACCAGATGAAGGGCTTCAAGAGACTCGGTTCACTTGGTGACTACGATTACCCTTACCTCACACTCCGTCCTGAGTATGAGGCAAAGCAGGTGGAAGTATTCGGCTCAATGGTAAAGAAGGGCTACATGTACAAGGGACTTAAGCCGGTTTACTGGTGCCCTGACTGTAAAACAGCTCTTGCTGAAGCAGAGATCGAATACTCAAACGATCCGTGCCATTCTATCTATGTAAAATTCAATGTTACAGATGACAAGGGAATTTTCACAGCAATGGGCCTTGATCTTTCAAAGGTGTTCTTCGTTATCTGGACAACAACAACATGGACAATTCCGGGCAACCTCGCTGTCTGCCTCGGACCTGACTACAACTATACTCTCGTTCACGTAGGTGACGAGTACTATGTAATGGCTGAAGAGCTCGTTAAGGTTACAATGGACGCTGCAGGCATTACAGAATATACTACTGAAGGCCTTTTCAAGGGCGCTGACCTTGAACACATCAAGACAAAGCATCCTCTTTATGACAGACTTTCACCTGTTATCGTAGGTGACCACGTTACTCTCGAAAGCGGTACAGGATGCGTACATACAGCTCCTGGCTACGGTGTAGAGGACTTTGAAGTCTGCAAGAAGTACGACGACATCGGCATACTCGTATGTGTGGATGCCAACGGTAAACAGACTGCTGAAGCCGGCGAATTTGAAGGCCTTGACACTGATGAAGCTAACAAGGCTATCGCAAAGAAGCTCGAAGAAAACGGAGCTCTTCTCGCAATGCAGAAGATCGTCCACCAGTATCCTCACTGCTGGAGATGCAACAGCCCGATCATCTACCGTGCAACAGAACAGTGGTTCTGCTCGGTAAAGGGATTCAAGGATGAAGCAATAAAGGCTATCGAAGGCGTTAAGTGGATCCCTGCATGGGGCGAAGACAGAATCAAGGGCATGGTACGTGACAGAAGTGACTGGTGTATTTCACGTCAGAGAACATGGGGCGTTCCGATACCTGTTGTTTACTGTAAAGACTGCGGCAAGCCGATTTGCAACGATGAAACTGTAAGTGCAATTGCTGATCTTTTCCGTAAGGAAGGAAGCGATTCATGGTGGACAAAGGATACATCAGAATTCATTCCTGCAGGAGTAAAGTGCGAATGTGGATGCGGTGAATTCACCAAGGAATATGACATCATGGACGTATGGTTCGACAGCGGTGTATCACATACTTCTGTTATGGAAGGCAGTGATTTCAAGTCACTTTCATGGCCTGCTGACCTTTACCTTGAAGGTGCTGAC
>JAGDDO010000475.1 GCA_017848205.1 Oscillospiraceae bacterium
AAGCCAAGCCTTACGATACTGGGTGCAAAAGCAGAAAATGGTGGAAGAATAGTTACTTCAGACATTTTTGGAGGTGCATATTTTAATAATGTAACAATTGGTGGTAATGTAACCAATATATCAGGTCGTGCATTCTTTGATGAATATGATAATAGTAAGTATAAGGGAATTACAGGAACTCTGACAATACTCCCTCGTACAGTTGGATATTCAAAATCATCACAAAGTTATTACACGAATTCAATGACAGAAGGTGTTCTGAATAGTGGTAAACATTACGGATCATTCTTTGATACATATTTTGATAAGGTTCGATTGCCAAAGGCACTCTATAATGAATTTATAGGAAAGCAGTGGCAGGTGTTCGGAAAGTATAATGGACAACCGAAAAACCCGAGCCTGGGCTTTACTTATGAAGTAATCAGCGAGTAATAATTCGAAAATCTGTTAGTAATATAAAATCAAAACTATGAAACAGCCGCGGAGATTTAAAAACCTTCGCGGCTGTTGATTTAATTGCACTAGGAGGGCATTTATTTTACTTATCTTCCTTGAAATTGTATTTTTTAGGCGTTGAAGTTGTACTGAAAAAATGGTATAATATAAGAAGAATACATTACGTTTATAATTGATGACAACGAATGTAAAACACAGACGACAGGGGGATTAAAACGCTCGGACAGAGCGCATTATAGATATATTATATGATAAGAAAGGGATGAGTATTTATGAATAGAGCTAAAAAAGGATTCACTTTAGTAGAAGTAATCATCGTGCTCGTCATAATTGCTATAGTGACGGCAATCGCAGTGCCGAATATTTCGGGGTATATAAATCGTTCGAAAGCAAATAACTGCCTGCATACAATGAATGATTTTGTAAACGATCTGGAGTATAAGATCGTTTCAAAGAGATACTATGATATAAATGAGCTGAACGACGAACTCACCGGTCTGGTTGAGGCAGCAAGTGACAGCCGGAAGGCTAATGCCAATGTAACCAGTTCAGACGGAAAGTTTCAGCTTCTTGAAGAGAAAATAACAGAGGCAGCCGGAATCTGTCCTAACGGAGGACAGTATACAGTTGAGTGGACAATAAAACCGGGTGACGATCCGAACACAGCAAAGGTGAAAATCGGAAAGTGCGAGTGTGACTGTATTGATGAACATGTTCAGCTTACCAGTTCATATGAATTTACAGCAGCGCTTATTGATACTTCGGAATACTTAAAATCGGGACGTTCACCGGAGGATGTATATAAGTCTGAGATCGAAAAGCTGGTAAAAAAATATAATACCGATGACAGCCATCTTGATCCGGCATCTGTCGATGATATAGTTGAGAAAATAAATGAAACTTCTGATTATAAGATCATAGGCATGACTGTCAGCCAGAATCCGAAAATCAACGGTGAAAACAATGTTGAGTGGATTCTTGTCGATCATCATGAGGATTATGATGCAAATGATCCGGAGAATAAACCGGGTACACATAAGGTTTTCATTTACTATCCTTCTGAAGACAGAATGAAAATTATTGAAATGAGCGAGGAAGAGTATAACGACAAAAACAGCTGGCCTCCTGCAGAAGGAAACAGTGGTTCATATGTTTACTCTGAAAAGCTTTCCTATACAAACGGACAGACATATCAGGTAGCGGGCGTTGATCGTCCGAACGTAATCAGCTGGATACAGAGAGACGGAAACTGGTATGTTGAAAAAACTGATTATTCAAACGGTATCGACGATCTTGAAAACAGCCGTCCGGAAAATCCGGAGGAACATGTTCTTATAAGCAGAAAAATACCTGACAGTATAACAGTCGGCTCACTTCTCGATTCAGAAGCACTTTCTCCTGATTCCAGAAATCTGATGCTGATCAATGTTTCATACAAAAACGAAACAGGTACGGAAAAATTTCTGCGTATGGAAGCCTCTGAAGACGGAAGTATATTAAAAAACGGTTTTGTTATAGTTTCTTCAGAAGAAGAGTACAGGGGCAAAAAATGGGCAGGAGTATATGCTGACAGTACATCTCCTGCAGCTGTCTCCGAGTTGAATACACGAAAAGAAATACTTGACAAAGAAGAAACTCTTGTCAGGGATTTTTTTTCAGGTAAAACAAATAAACTTGTCGTTGCTTATCAGGAATATAACAAGGTTTACAATGCAACAAAAGGCATTTATGAAGTAACACCCGTAACATGTTTCGGCGAGATCACAATGTCCGTCAGGGAAGACGGCGTTAGAGAAATAAAAATCGGAGAGGATATAATAGCAACAATTGAAGCAGCTCCGGGAAAAGATTCAGACTACGATGTTTATTTTGATCAGGCTGTTGTATCAGGTGATACATTCAGAGTTGAAGACCTTTCAATAAAGAAGTCAGCTGAATATCTGATAAAAAATAATAGCGGAGATGTTGTCGGAAGAGCAGTTGTTTCCAAGGATATCCCGCATGCTTCAAAAGCTGCTGACGGGGAAGTAGGATTTTTTGTAAGTGAAAAATGGACGGATCAGGGATATATTCCGGAAGACGAAGATGATTCTGTTCTTCATATAAACCGCGGTATGGGTCAGGGATTCATTTTCCTTACAGATGATTCCATGACTTATCAGACGATTGGCCATATTCATACTTATGAAAACGGCGGTTATCTGAACTGGAGTTACGAAAAAGACGAAAATGATACTGAGTTTGATATAGACAAACTGAAAGCTACAGTAAGCTATAAGGTGAATGTTGAAAACAAAAGCGGAATGTCTGTTGGCGAGGGTGTTATTTCTTATAATTACGTACACTAAACAGATGATAACAGCTACGGTTTTTATCTTGTTGATAAAAATACATACGAACAGGGAACAAGTCTGTGGAATCAGGCTACGGACAGCAAACTTTGCAGTGAGCTTAACGGTCGCTATTCAGCAGCGCGTGTTATGATCGACTACTATAAATATGACGGCAATAATCAGAGAAATGTAACGAGTCATCTGTGCGACATTACAAATTATTTTGACAGTGTAACTGCAAATTACCAAAATGACGGTAAAGGATTCAGTTTTAATAATATTACTGCGGAAGCAAATTACAGGATCGAACTTTTTCATTATGCTGGTCAGTCACCTGTCTGCACCATTAATCATCAGGAGAAACTTGATCATGAATCCGGCAGTAAATTCCGTTACTATATTACAATGCAGCAGTATTATGATCCGTCACTCTGGACTCTCCAGAATGAGGAACTCGCATACCTTGGAGTTCTTTACGGTGGATACAGTGATGATAAATATGTAGCGGTAGCTTATAATGACGGTGATATCTGGGGGAACAGTGTTACCAGAAGAGCACCTCTGTATATAAACTGTGCTTCTGATATTAATCCTCCTGAAATTGTCTACATTCCGTTTGACGGAACTCAGGATGCATATGCAATTGCTTATACCGGAAGCGGCAAAGATATCACCGTTGATTCTTCATATGAAGGATACTGGTCAGAGACTTCACCTGACTCATCAGTAAGCAGCGGTGTCGTAAAGGTAACGGCCGGCGGTAAGGATTATTATTATATCGATGACCAGAAAACTTATAACATTACAAGAATAGGAAACGCTCCGTCCGGAAATGATGAGCGACAGTTTGCATTCCCTAATACCAGCGGCATAATCCGTATGGAGATCAAAAACGGTATAGAGGAAATAGGACCTGGAGCGTTCAAAAAAGAAAACAGTGATTATTTTAAGAAAGATGAAGCGGTTATTATTCTTTCAGACAGTGTAAATGCTATCGGAAAGAATGCGTTCAGCGGACTGAACATTGGAAATATCGTTCTTGGTAATATAACCAAGAATATAACTGACGGTACAGTAACCGGTGCTTCTTCGGATAATTCGCGTATTTTATCGATAGGCTCAGGTGCATTTTCAGGAACTGCGCTTAGTGCATGTGATGCATTTGTTGTACCGAAAACAGTAGCATCGATTGGTGAAGGAGCTTTCAGCAATTTTAAAATTGGTAATGGCGGTCTGTTTATTGACGGAGTTTCAAATGCTTCAGATAACAGCATTTCAAATAATATATTCGACGGAACAGTATTCGGACGCTTAAGTTTCGGAACGAGAGTTGAAAAAATAGGACCTGAAGCGTTTAAGGATAATACCTCTGCTGCTGTGCTCGACCTTGGTTCTGTCAAGAGTATTGGAGGAAATGCATTCAGCGGATGGGAAAACGCAAAGGGAGACCTTGTGATTCCTGAATCAGTTACTTCAATTGGCGAATATGCATTCAATGATTATGCATATAATAATTCTGATCCTGCTGCTTATC
>JAGDDO010000476.1 GCA_017848205.1 Oscillospiraceae bacterium
GTTCCGTCCGGAGCGGATATCTTCGGATCCTGTACGGTCAGACTGCCGTCTGTCAGAAGTATGAAGTGATTCAGAGCAATGCCGACATCTATCTTCTGAAGATCGCCTGTGCGGTCGCCGATGAATCCTCTGCTGTGCTTAACGTAGAAATGAAAAGCATTTCCGCACTTTACCACGCGCCACGGCTGCTTGTTTACTGCCGAAGGAGCGAGGCGGACAGATTCTATGGCATCTGCAAGTCCGCTGTCAGTTTTTGTGAGAGACTCTGAAAAGCTGTTTTCAAAGAAAAGCTCTGACACCGGTCTGCGTTTGTCAGCCTGTATGGCGGTTCTCATGGTGATCTCTTTTACAGACATCTTTTTCGCAGGATATCCGAGAGGACTTGCACAGTACATACGTTCATCTTCTGCGAGTCCTGCCGCTTTTTCAAACACATCGCGCTTGAAAGTACCGCCTATCCATGTAGTTCCGATACCCAGTGACCATGCGAAAAGAACAAGGTGTTCGAAGGCATATCCGAAGGCCTCTTCGCTGTGCGGTACAGGTCTGACTTTAGCTGCGACATACATGTGTTCGCATGATATTACCGGACTTGAAAGTCCGTTTTTATTACTGTCGAGCAGAACGAATTCAACCGGAATGTTGTAAGGGTTTGTAATTGTCGGTATGAATCGTTTAAGTTCTTCGATGTGTTCCTCTGAAAGCGGGGTGTCATCGAATGTCCGGACGCTTCGCCGGGTCTTTATTGTTTCAAAAATATCCATTGGTATCATTCCTTTCATACCCGGGATCGGTTTACTGTAGTATCAGACCGGTACTTTTTCTTTTATCATTTCCTCTATCAGCGATTTCTTTTCGTACAGAACACATCCGCCGGCATGGTCTTCAAAAAGAAGGCCGGTGCTCTGAAGTACTGTGAAAAGCGGAGAATGAAGCGCTTCGAGCAGGGAAGTGTTTTTCACGTTGATATCGGAAAACGGTGAAAACGGACACGGTTCAGCACCGCCGTGGGAGTTTATATGGAAAAATCCGCGTCCGGCTGCTATGCATCCGCCGGATGTCTTTTCATCGCCAGGGAAAGAAACATAAATCATTTCAGGATGTTCCCTGCGGAGAGACTGTATCTGTCCGGCAATGTATTCACGGTGTTCGTCATCCGGAGCAAGATCTTTGCTTTCATCGGTAACGGGAACGTACTCAACGTAAAATACTGCCTTGCATCCTTTTTCGTAAAGACCGGAAAGAAAACTCTGTGAGGTGACTTCCCTGTAGTTCCGGGTAGTTACGGTGACTGACGCACCGAAGATAAGTCCGCGCTTACGGAACTCATCCATGTTGGACATGAGTCTGTCATAAACGCCTTTGCCGCGGCGGCTGTCGGTCATTTCACGGTCGCCTTCGATACTCATTACGGGCATCAGATTGCGGCTTTTGTCAAGCAGTTCGAAATAACGCTCATCTATAAAAGTGCCGTTTGTGAATATCGGGAAAAGGATATTCTGCTTACTGCCTGCCGCTTCAATGACATCTCGTCTGAGCATTGGTTCGCCGCCGGCGAGAATGATAAAGCTTATTCCGATGTCATCGGCTTCGTCGAATATTTTAAACCAGTCTTCCGATGTGAGCTGTTTTACCGGCTCGGCATCGACCGTGGCATGATTGCATCTTGAATAGCAGCCTTCGCAGTGAAGATTGCATTTGCTCGTTATGCTTGCAATAAGAAAAGGAGGAATGTGCTCACCGTTGTTTTCTGCTTTTCTGCGCTTTTTTGAAGCGGTGCGGCTTGCTGCTGCGAATTTCAGCAGAAACGCACTTTGCTTCGGATTGCTCAGTGTAGCCCTGAGCGATTCAGAAACGATTCTTTCCACACCTTTGGTAAGGTATTCCTGCAGATCGAATTCAACGGCAGATCGTTCAGCCATACTGATCACCCCAGCAGTTCTTCAACAGCTTTTCTTACTTCTTTCATATCTGTTGTAGGTTCAAATCTTGCAACGACCTTACCTGTTTTGTCTACGAGGAACTTTGTGAAGTTCCACTTGATGTATGCCTTGTCGCCGAACTTCTTGTTGTTCATGTCAGCGAATTTGTTGAGAGCTGCATTTTTGATTCCGCCGCCGAAACCTGCAAAAGGCTTTTCTGTTGCAAGGAAAGCGAACAGAGGGTCAGCGCTTTCTCCGTTTACATCTATTTTTGCAAACTGCGGGAATTCAGTACCGAACTTCAGCTGGCAGAACTGATGTATTTCATCTTCGCTGCCCGGTGCCTGGTTTGCAAACTGATTGCACGGGAAGTCCAGTATTTCAAATCCCTTGCCGCGAAGATCACGGTACATTTCTTCAAGAGGTTCGTAATGCGGTGTGAATCCGCAGCCTGTTGCAGTATTAACGATAAGCATTACCTTGCCGTTGTATTCATCAAGATCAACATTGTTGCCCTTGCGGTCCTTAACTGTGAAGTCGTATACTGTTTTCATAATTATGCTCCTTTCAGAATTCGTCATTGTTGGCTTTTAAAAGTTCGTAAAGCAGTGAATAAAGCTGCTTCGCTTTTTCAGGTTCAAGTTTTACGCATTTACCGACCTGCTGCGGAATGTCCTTTGCCTTTTCCTGCAGTGCTTTTCCCTCTTCGGTAAGATATATGAGAACAACACGTTCATCTTCCGTGCTGTGCTGTTTTACAAGATAACCGAGAGAGCTCATTTTTTTGATGAGCGGGGAAAGGGTGCCGCTGTCCAGCATAAGCCTTCTGCACAGATCGCCGACGGTGATTCCGTCCTGCTCCCACAGAACAAGCATAACGATATACTGTGTGTAGGTCAGGTTCAGCTCCTTAAGATACGGAGTGTAGGAACCTGTAACGACTCTTGATGCAGCGTAAAGCGGAAAGCACAGCTGGTTATCAAGTTTCATTGCTTCTCTGTAATCGTAATCCATAAGATCACCGTCCTTTATATTGTTTACAATTATATTGTATCACACATAATTTGATCTGTCAAGCATATTCTGAAAATTTTTTAGGGAACACTGATTTAAAGAAAAACCAGCATATCATGACGTAAATACGTAAGTCATGATATGCCGGTAAGGGTTAGAAGATATTTACAGATCAGCGGGGCACGGGGGTCTCCCCGCGGTCTTTCTGTCAGGAATCAGTGTTTCCTTAAAATATATCGCTGTATATCTGTTCCGGTGTAAGGTGGTTTGCTTTGAGAACGTCTTCCACGGAGTAACGGTCAATGAATTCCTTTTTAAGGCCGTAGCACCATACCTTTACGTCGGAAGATCCGTAGCAGCGAGCTATCTTTTCGCCGAATCCGCCGTCGAGTATGCCGTCTTCGAGTGTGATGACTTTATCGTGGTTCTTTTTGAGGTCATCAAGTAAAGCCTCATCGATACCGGTAATGAAACGCGGGTTGATAAGTGTCGGGGCAGTGCCTGTTTTCTTTTCGATAAGTTCTGCAAGATCCTCGCCCATCTGGTAGAAGTCGCCGAGTGCTATAATTGCAGTCTTTTCGCCCTGCTTTGTGATCTTGTAGCGGTTGAGGTCGCTGTAATCAGTGTCGGCAGGCTTGTCTGAATGATGAACACCGTTGCACGGTATACGAATTGCAACAGGATGCTTCGTCTGTTCGATGCTCCAGTCCAGCATTGCAAAGTATTCCTCGCAGTTTGTCGGTGCAAGATATACGAGGTTCGGTATGTTTGACATCATTGCAATGTCGAATATTCCGAGATGTGTGATGTCGTTCATTCCGTAGACTGATGCAGTGTTGACAAGCAGTGTAGCCGGATTTGAGTTTATGCACAGATCCTGTGAAAGCTGGTCGTATGTACGCTGGAAAAAGCTTGAATGTGTTGCAAGCACCGGCTTTCCGCCGTTTTTGGCAATGCCGGATGCCATTGCAACGGCATGTTCTTCGGCAATACCTACGTCAACATACTGTTTTCCGGCTTCCTTTCTCTTTTCCTCAGTAAATCCGATGCTTACCGGAACGGCTGCGACCATTGTCACAACGCTCCTGTCGGCTTTCATCTTCTTTAAAAGGAAGTCGCAGGTCATGTCGCCGTAGTTTTCACCGCCGCCCTGCCAGAGCGCATCGCCTGTTTCAGGATCGAACGGCATGTGCCAGTGCCAGTTTTCCTTTTCAGTTTCTGCCGGCTTGTATCCCTTGCCCTTTTCAGTGTGTATATGTACAACTGTCGGATGATCAGTGTCCTTGACTTCAGAGAATGCCTTTACAAGAGCGGAAACATCATTTCCGTCTTCAACATAGCGGTAGTCAAATCCGAGTGCACGGAACAGATTGCATTCAGCCTTTCCGTTTGTTTCACGGAGAAGTCTGAGATTTCCGTAAAGACCGCCGTGGTTTTCAGCTATGGACATACCGTTGTCATTTACAACGACAATGAAATTGCTGTCCAGTTCCAGAGCGTAGTCGAGGCCTTCAAGTGCTTCGCCGCCGCTTAATGATCCGTCACCGATTATTGCAATGACATTTCCCTTTTCGCCTTTCAGGTCACGGCTTTTTGCAAGTCCGCATGCAAGACTTACAGATGTTGATGTATGTCCTACATTGAAGAAGTCGTGCTCGCTTTCATCCGGATTGGTGTATCCTGAAACATCGCCGAAGTGTGCGTCGTCAAAATATGCTTCCTTACGACCTGTAAGGATCTTGTGAGTGTAGCACTGATGTGAAACGTCGAACACGAATTTATCCTTAGGTGAATCAAATACGTAGTGAAGTGCTATTGTTGCTTCAACTATACCGAAGTTAGGACCGAAGTGTCCGCCGCGCTTTGAAAGACGGTTCATAAGTCCGCTTCGTATTTCTGATGCAAGTGTTGTAAGCTGTTCGTTGTCAAGTTTCTTTACGTCTGCCGGTGAATTGATGTTTTCGATTATCATTATTTACCCCTTTTCTGAACTGCAGCCGCAGGTGTCTGATTCCCAGTCGAGCACACCCGTCTTAACTGCGTTTTCGTATACTCTTATCTTGTGGTTCATTTTTTCAAGTGCAGTGTCACATTTCTGACGTTCAGCAAGAATACGCTCTCTTGCCTCCTTCAGAAGTTCGCATCGCGCCGCAATGGTGCTGTCGCCTTCCTTGAAGAGCCTTACATATTCTATAAGCAGTTCGATAGGCATTCCTGCGCTTCGAAAGCAGGTAGCCATTTCGACCCATCCGATATCTTCGTCGGTATAGTCACGTATTCCGCCGGATGTACGGTGTACCTCCGGTATAACACCTACGCGCTCATAATACCGGAGTGTATCCGGACTGATGCTGAATCTGCTGCAAACTTCTTTGATAGTCATGCAGATCACTCCTTTGAATGACTTTTCTATATTATATAGTCTGGAGTTCACTCCAAGTCAAGGGATTTAATCAAACTTTGGACGAATATACAAAAGGGACGCTGATCTGTTGTAGTAAATAAACAAGGGAATGCCGGTTTGTGAATAAATCGACATTCCCTCTTGTTATTTCTGCATATATCCCGACATTATGCATACACCGGCGGCACCGCAGTCAAGTACAGACTGCATGTTTTCATCGTTTATTCCGCCTATTGCGTATACCGGAATTTCAACATTCGAAATTATCTCTGTTAAAAACTCAAGTCCCCGCGGCGGAACACCTTTCTTGCAGTCGGTGGCAAAAATGTGACCGGCGATAAGAAAGTCCGCGCCTTTTTCTGCGGCAGTTACAGCTTCATTCACTGAATGTACTGAAACTCCTGTACGGCAGAATTTTTCCGGCAGTGCGAGAAAATCACTGTACGAAAGCTGCAGGGCATCACAGCCCACAGTTTTTGCAGCGGTTACGTATTTGTTGATACAGAAATCCGTGCCGGTCTCAGTACAGATTTTTTTTATTTTCCGGGCAAGTTCAGTGTATTCGGTCTCTGTAAGATCCTTTTCGCGCAGTATGACCATTCCGGCGGTTTTGCACGCTTTCCTTACAGTTTCAGAAAAGTCACTTCTACACAGGAGTCTGTTCGTAACGCATATTTTCATGGCTTACACTCTTACGTAGTCGTTGAACACCGGCTGGCATCCCATTGCTTTGATTGCATCGCGTACCTCGTCAACGGTTCTCGGATCGGAGATTATGAACTGTGCGTCGCCCTTTTCCTCCTCGCCTGAATGTCCGCCTATTCCGGTGCTTACTCCGGCAGATATCTTGGTAGCTGCAACGCCTATTACGTGATCCCTGAATCCGGCACGTTCCCTTGTGGAGATGGTCATGCTCGCAAACGGCATGAATATCCTGTAAGCGCACATCACCTGGAAAAGCTGGCGTTCGTGTACGTCCTTCGGATTTATTTCGTCGTGGTTTATTGTCGGGCGGAGTCTCGGGCATGAGAAGGCTATTTCCGCATGCGGATATTTTTTCTGAAGAAGATAAGCGTGCATGCCTGTTGCAAAGGCATCTTTTCTGAAGTCCGAAAGTCCGAGAAGGGCTGCAAATCCCACGCCTCTCATGCCGCCCATTATCGCTCTTTCCTGTGCGTTGAAACGGTACGGGAAAATGCGCTTGTGTCCGGCAAGGTGAAGTGTCTCGTATCTGTCGCTGTCGTATGTCTCCTGAAATACAGTGACATAGTCAGCTCCGCATTCCTGCAGGTAGCGGTATTCATCCACATTGAGCGGATATATTTCCAGTCCGATAACTCTGAAGTATTTTGATGCTATCTTACACGCTTCACCGATATACTTTACGTCAGACATCTTTCTGCTTTCGCCGGTGAGAATGAGTACTTCCTCAAGTCCCGTCTCAGCGATAAGCTTCATCTCGTGGTCAATCTCCTCCGGTGAAAGCTTTGCACGGTGTATCTTGTTCATGCAGTTGAATCCGCAGTAAATGCAGTGGTTTTCGCAGTAGTTTGCGA
>JAGDDO010000477.1 GCA_017848205.1 Oscillospiraceae bacterium
ACCGCATCTGCGAATAATCCCAGAGTTTAAGATTCATCCGTATAATAAATATCTCACCGGCGATAAGTTCGATAAGTGTCATCGCAACAGACATTACGAGAAAAAGCACTCCCCGCCTCATGTATGTTTCCTGCACGGGAATGTAGTCTTCGAGTCCGGCAAGCAGATAAAGCAGAGTCAGTCCGAATCCGTAAAGCGGAAGATACGGTCCGGTCAGAAATCCCGGATTGACCCAGATATGTTCCTTGTTCGTCAGTTTGAACCGGCGGTAAAAAAGCTCAAGAATCCATCCGGAAATGCATCCGGTTGAAAATATGAATGCAATAATTATGAATTTGTAAAACATGATTTTTTCCTTCTGAAATTTGACGTTCACTTATAATTTTAGATGAAAAACAATGCACTGTCAATAGCTGAGTGTGATGTACCAAAAAGGCCGCATATAAACGAAACGCAGCCTGCCGGCTCGTAAAAATAACACCCTTATCCGTATCGATTACGAATAAGGGTGTTATTTTATATCCATCTGTACAGTGCTGTTACCCTAATTCATCAAATGAATCCACTGCACCCCAGCCAGATACTTTCCACTGGTCATCCTCAAAAACAACATCTATATAATAATGCCCATCCAATTGGTTGCTTGCTGTGGTCACTGCAATAAACGAGGTATCTGTAATTTTGAAAAGTTCTATGCCCTCATCGACATCGAAAATAAATCTTCCGCGTGCAAATCCGGACTGCATGTATAAACCGTCATCCGCTGTCCTGAACATCGATTCGGCAGTACCAGTCCAGAAGTCCCGTGCCTCTCTGCTGATAAACGAATTTATATAATTCTTTATTTTATCCATCGAATCCAGGCCCGGTTCAGTTATCTTTTCATAAGGTAAATCGATCATTTCTTCACCATTGTAATATTCCATGAACCGTATGCATTCCGGATCAGTCTGTATGCCGCCGCTCGTTATTCTGTATAACGTATCCAGTTTTCCCATGAGTTCAGCTGCAACGGCTTCAAGCTTTGCATTTTTTTCCGGGTCTTCTTTCTGACCGCCTTCAGATGAAGATACCGTACCTGTACCTTCGTGCGAATCTTTTTCCCCTGAAGCAGGAACGGTTTCATGCTTAGGTTCACTTTCGCCGGCGCTTTCTCTGCTTTCCGGCTTTCCTCCGTTCTGGCTGGTCTTTTCACTGCTTTCCGGTTTTTCTCCGGTCTGGCCGGTCTTTTCACTGCCATCAGGATCATTCTCTGATTCCCCGCTGCTTTCCGTTCGAACAAATTTTATTTTTTGTAAAACTGAATCAGCGGATGTCATGACGCTGCCTGATATGATATCCAGCGGTCTTCTGTGCGGTATATCCGCTGTCATCCATGAAACAGCCGGATCTTCACAGTTAAATGTGATACTGACATTTCCCGAATCAATTTCTCTGTCATCAGTCACTTCAATGTTTCCTTCTTTAACTTTCCCGTCGCTGTCAGTGAATTTATATTTTCCGTCAGAAGATATACTCATTCTTCCGTTTACTTCAGAATCATCCGTGGTCTTCCATTCGCCTGCCAGATCCCTGGTAATGAACTCACGGTCATCAGCACGTTCAAATCTGTGTACTCCGTCCGTTTCTGTAACCAGAACTCTCATCGGATTTTCAGTCGCACCGGCTTTTATAAAAACCTCTTTATCATTACCGTATCTGTAAAAGCAGAAATATTCCTTTGTGCTGCCGTCCGGCTGTATTTCCTTCTCAACAGTGACATCTCCTTCACATGTATCACCGTCGTGGCCGGTAAATCTGAAAGAATTATTAATACCCACAAGCAGCGTATTGCATCTGCCTCCGTCCGGAAGCTGTTCCAGCCATATTCCGGTTATATCAGAAACCTTATGCTCTTCCGTTTCCTTTTCAGTAGCCGCTGTCGTTGTAACTGATCCGGAAACTGCCTGTGTTTCTGAAGTTTTATATTTTTCAAGTTCAGCTCTGATCTCATCATCGGAATAATTGCTTCTTTCCAGAACGCATCCTGATACGGAAATGCAGAAAAAAACAGCCGCTGCAATTAAAATTTTATTCCTCATATATATTCCTCCTTAAATCTGATACGGACATACCGCCGGTCTTCTTGTGTTTTTTTAGTTAAAATGTTATAATTATAGTGAACGCAAAAAAGAATTTTACGTTCACTATAATTAATTCAATTTTATTGCCTTGCAGATCCGCAAACTACGTTTGCTCCCTGCATATCGGCTAATAGTAAACGAAAAATATATTTTTCGTTTACTATAAAATGAACGACAAAATATTCTGTCCATTACTATAAAGAGTATTTTACTAACTCACCGGAAGTGTAAATGTGAAAGTCGTTCCCTTTCCGGGTTCACTTTCAGCCCATATCCGGCCGCCGTGTGATTCTATTATAAATCTGCAGATATACAGTCCGAGTCCTGTACCGGTCTCGGAGTGCTTTCCTTTGTAGTATCGTTCCCAGATATGCGGCATATCTTCTTCCGATATACCGCTTCCGGTATCCTTTACGCTTACCTTTATAAACTGATCATCCTCTGTTTCAGCTCTGACCACTATCATTCCGTCATGCGTATGCTTCAGGGCATTTGAAATAAGATTTACAAAAACGCGCTGAAGACGTGAACTGTCTGCTGAAGCCGGCGGAAGATCAGGCGGTATACGAAGTGCAAGACGGTTGTTGTTTCTGTTGAGCACGGCAAAATAAGTCTCGGCTGTTTCGCGCACAAGGCTGTCAATATCGCACGGCGCCTTTTCAAGAACCATTCGCCCTTCCTCGATACGCGTAGCATCGAGTATCTGGGTGACCATAAGTGCCATGCGGTTTGCCTCAGACGAAATACGCTTCAGTTTTTCCTGTACCGCTGATCTGTCCTGATCGTTCATAAGATCAGACTCAGCATTCTGCGCATATCCTGACATTGCGGCAAGAGGAGTTTTCAGTTCATGGGACGCATCCGAAAGGAAGGCTGTCTTCATCCTGTTCATCTCTTCAAGAGCTTCTTTCTCCTGCTTTGCCCGCATTCTCTCGATCTCGATAGGATCCGCCAGATATCTGGCAATTCTTCCCGTATATACGAAGCTTAAAGCAATGATGACAAGCATTGCCGCACACATAAGAAACATCGCCTGCCGATATGCTCTTTCACTGTTTTTTCCGGCTTTTTCAT
>JAGDDO010000478.1 GCA_017848205.1 Oscillospiraceae bacterium
AATATACTCATCAGCCGCAGCTGTCAGTGACTCACATATTTTATTATAAGCTTCATCACTCATAAGATCTTTATGAAGTGCAAGAGACATTGTTCCGACTGCTGTCATAGAACCACATTTATACGATGCTAATGCACCGTCTTCACTGTTCTCTGCAAAATTAGCCTCTTCCGGGACAGTATACGCCTCCTCAAAGCTTTCAAGTTCCTTTAAGAACTTTTCCGCATTCTCCTTATCTCCGCGCTCACTTGCTGAAATGAACAGTTCGCACGCTGCCCAGTATGCTTCGTCACTTACATCTGTGTCACCGTATGCATTCCTTTCAGAAGACTCTATACTTCCCGGAGCATACATCGAATCTTCGCGTATCGACTCTGCCGGTATAGTCTCATCGCCATAAATTTCACCAAACCTGTTCGGAATGCTGACCGGAGTCATATCTGCTTCATAATACGCATTTTTATATGCATCGTAGGCATCTATCGCACTCTTGTAATATTCCTCCGCTTTTCCTTTGTCATACTGTTCCCAGAGTCTTGCACCCTGGGCTGCACATGCAGCATAGCTCAGCGTTGCCGCAAACGTCGGAGGTTTTGCTATTCTGTTATACCAGTCATCAAGATCCAGCGCATAAGCCGGCACACTGTCAGCAATACCGCCCCACTTGTAATCACGCATCTCATGCAGATACAATCCGGCTGCTTTTTCACCCCATGCAGGATCATTCTCCGGGACTTTCATCTGCTTCATCCAGTCGAGTTCATACGCCGCTTCGTCAAGGATATCCGGCATTCCGTTTCCGTTTTCAGGTATCACAACTGCACCTGAACCGTCAGAAAGATTGGCATTACCGGAAAGCGCATTCACTTCAAACAGATTCTGAAGAGTCCAGACAGCCATACCGCCTGAAATCATGCTCTTATAGTGATCGCCGGATTCAAACCAGCCGCCCTTTGTTGTTATTTCCGATGATCTGTATTTATCTTTCACTTCTTTTTCTGAAGTATAGTCATCCTTCCAGAGCGTCTGTACATAAGCCTTTTCCTGGTGATATGGTGTTTTGTGTGCAAGTTCAGATTTTTCCCCTGAAGTGATATACTTCTCTTCGACATTCATATCTGAACGGCTCTGATAGAAGAAATTCAATGAATTCGTAAAAAGATCACCGGTTTCTGATGAATAGATATCATCACCTATTTCAAATTCCTGAGATCTGTAATCACCGGATCTGATAAAATATCTGCCCGGTTCCGTAAATTCAGAAAAATCAAGTTTGCATACATTATCGCCGGAATCCTTATCCTTTACAGAGGCCGTCGATTTTCCTTTGAAAACAGCTTTTCCGCTTTCTGCATTCACCACTTCAAACTCCACTGCTCCCGCAAGCTTTATCGCAGAAGCATCATGCAGAATATCACCGCTGTTGTCACCAAGAACTGCGACCTTTCTTCCGCCGGTATAATAACCGATCTGATTAACTGAGATATAGTTGTTTTTAAGTCCGCTGTAGTCACGGCTTACATAACCGTAAGTATTGTTTACCGGTTCAACCGGTACATCGTCAGTTACATCACAAAGCGACATTTCATCGAACCAGATCTCGTCGCCGTCTACAGCATTGCCGCCGTACATACTTCCCTTTGCATAGGAGAAACTCCATTCCACAGCTTCAAGATCCTTTGTAACTGTAAACTCACCCTTGTAGGTTTTCCATTCCGTACTCAGTTCAGTCGGCTTCGTCGCCCATTCGCCGCCCATATGAGGACCGTAATGGAATTCATCACCATCAAGTACCACGTACTCTTCGTCGCCCTTTATATTGCTTATCTTAGAACAGAGCTCCATGCCATCGCGTTTTGCCCTTGCCATGAAACTTACTTCATAAGTATGTCCTGCACGGAAATTGATATTTCTGTGACGAAGCTGAAGATCCCATTTCTCTCTGTCAGCCCCTGATGCAGAAAGGATCCTTATATGAAGTTCTCCGTCTCCTGTCAGCTCAAAATCCTGTTTAGCAGGAGATGCCTCGACAGTCCTCCACGGAACCATCTTGTAGTCAAAACTTGTTTCCCCGAGTAACTGTCTTTCGGAAAAAGCGTCCACCTGCATTCCGCCTGAAACCAATGCCGTCTGTGCCAGCAGTGTAACTGCGCAAACGGATGCTAATACTCTTTTCATTTTATTCATTATTATCCCGCCCCTTTTTTCTATATACATTTCTGGTTTGTATTACGCAAATTTGTATTGTTAATATTGTATCACACCGTCTTCACAAAGTAAATAGTTTTTGTAAAAAAGGCATCAGATGCTGTACACATCCGATGCCTCGGTGAGCTGCCTGCGGCAGCTAATTTACAGTGTCATTTATCGCATGCGATAAATGATACCTTTTATTCAAGTGAATCTATCTTCTTTGAAAGATACTGTCTGATCCTTGCAAGGTCGGCAAGGGTTACTTCTCCGTCGTGGTCTACGTCGGCATTCTTTTCCGGCATGTATACAAGCGGTTCGTGTTCAACAAGTGCCACAGCAAGTGTTGAAAGATCAGTAACATCGATAATTCCGTCGCATGTTACGTCACCCGGAATGTATTCTGCATTCTTAAGCGGATCATCGGACGGAGTTTCTGTCGGTTCCGGCGATTCAGTCTGTTCCGGTGTGTTTTTCGGATCTTCAGGGGTGTAAGGATGTTTTAACTGAAGGAACGATGTCACCCATGCAAGTGATGCGTTGAGTTCAAGTGATGTCTCATTTACCGACCACGCTTCGACTGAATCAGCATAGCAGCGCTGAGGGAAATTCCCCGTCCTGCCCGGAACAAATCCTAACAGCCTTACATAAGTGTCTTCAAGTCCGGAATTCGGGCCGCTGGAGATCACGCCGTCCGGAGCAGAAGGCAGTGACTTGTCAAGCTCATTAGCCCAGAACCTGTGGTACGGGTTATGAACTCTGTACTCACCATAGCCGGTAATGTAAGAAAATGCGAGCGGGTTTGTACCGAGAAGGTAGTCCATCGCTGAAGATACACCGTCAATGTACCTGCTGTCCCCGGTCTTTTCATAGGCGTATGCCAGTACTGCTGCATTGTTAAGTACTTTCAGATTTGATTCAAATTTATAACCGAATATACGGATCGTCGGATCACCAAAGCTGTCGTAATAAGGACTTACCTCATATGCATACGGAAGACCGTAACCCTGTTTCTCCTCTGTTTCCAGAAGTTTATCAGCCGCTTCTTTTAACGACTTGTTTAATTTCTCTCTTTTTACATCTCTGAGGAGTTCGTCGTGAAGTGCAAGTGACAGCGTTCCTGCAGCACCTGTATGTTCATGGTCAAACACTGTGAGGTCGGACATATTATTATCTTTGTCATAAACCTTAGTTGTTATCTCATAAGCATTATCATATTTTTCAAGTTCCTTAAGTGCCTCATCAGCATATTCATTTTCCATTTCCTTTGCAGAGATGAAAAGCTCACATGCTGCAAGATATGCGTCGTCAGCCACGTAGAAATCACCGTATGCTCCGCCTCCCTTACTCTGCCACAGCGGAGCGTAGAGAGACACTTCGGTGATCTCTTCCTTAGGACAATTGCACTTATAATCAGGATGCGTCGCGTTTGCCATATCAGCTTCGTAATACCACTTCTGATACGCCCTGTATGCATCAATTGCTGACGCAAGATATTTTTCAGCTTTAGCACTGTCATATGGTTTCCAGAGACGAGCTGCCTGTGCTGCACATGCTGCGTAGTTCAGAGTTGCAGCAAATGTCGGAGGCTTTACAATACGTTCTGTTCCCCATTCTGTTTCGTAATCCCACGGTCTTACAGCAAGACCAGTCCACTTGTGATCCTGAAGTTTGTGGTAATAAAGTCCTGCAGCGGTTTCACCCCATGTCGGTTCGTCCTCAGCTACCTTCATTTCAGCCATCCAGTCAAGTTCGTATGCTGCTTCATCAAGAATGTCAGGTATTTTGTTGCCTGTTTCAGGAACAACTACAGCACCTGAAGCGTCCTCATACTTTTGGCTTTCATCAGCGGTAACGGCTATGTCGTACATGTTCTGAAGTGTCCAGACTGCCATACCTCCGTTTACCATACACTTCGTATGGTCACCTGAATCGTACCATCCGCCGCTTGCGGTGATCTTTGATGAAGCGTATGTTGTCGCTGGTTCGTCCTTTGATGCGTATTCATTCTTCCAGATCTTCTGAACCGAAGCTGTATCTGTCTTATGACTGCCTGGATGGGCAAGATACGACTTGTCAGCTGAGGAAATATATTTTTCTTCTATATCAATACCTGAACGGTTCTGATAGAAGTAGTTCACAGCATTTGTAAGAAGGTCATGATCTTTTTCAGAGTAGATGTCATTGCCGATCTTAAATTCAGCCGATCTGTAATCTCCGGCCTTGATGTAGTAAGTACCCGGTTCTATAAATTCCGAGAAATCAAGTTTGCATACTGTGTCGCCTGAATCCGCATCTTTCTCCGGAACAGTTGATTTACCTGTGTACACCGTTTTTCCGTTCTTTGCATCTATTACTTCAAAGGCTGCTGCTTCCGAAAGGCTGATCGTTTCTGCGTCGTGCATGAAATCGCCTTTGTTATCACTGAGAACCGCGATTTTTCTTCGGTCAGGGAAATAACCGACCTGATTAACGGAAATATAATTGTTTTTTAAGTCACTGTACGAACGGCTTACAGCTCCGTAACGCTCTACAGGCCAGAAGTCATCCGCACTTTCGTCAACAAGTGACATGTCATCGAACCAGATCTCATCGCCTTGCTGAGCGTTACCCTCGTACTGAGTACCCTTTGCATACTGAAAAGACCATTCACAAGCTTCGAGGTCCTTCGTAGGAGTGAAAGTACCGGTTACTTCCTGCCAGTCGGTTGTGAGCCTGAGAGCCTTGCCCCACTGTCCGCCCATGTGCGGGCCGTTGCCCATTTCCTTCTTGTCGCCGAATAATACGCAGTATTCTTCATCGCCCCTGATGTTTGAGATATTTGAGCAGAGTTCCATTCCTTCTCTCTTGCCCTTAGCCCTGAATGATACTGTGTATGTGTGGCCAGCCTTGAAGTTAAGGTTTCTGTGTCTTACCTGAAGGTCCCACTTTTCCTTCTCGGCACCCTGTTCCCAAAGTATCATTACGTGAAATTCACCCTCAGGTGTTATCTCAAAATTCTGTTTTGCCGGAGACGCCTCCACAGTGTGCCACGGAAAGATCTTGTAGTCAAATGATGTTTCGCCAAGCATCTGACCGGCATTTACTTCCTGCACGTCCGTCATTGCAAACGCCGGAACGATGAGTGACACAGCGCTGACCGACGCAATTATTCTTTTTAATAAACTGTTCATTTTGTTCCTCACTTTCTGCTGTGCTGCCTGTTTGCACCGGACCTCGTGTTCTGAACGAAACACAAAAGACACGGAGTATATGCAGACAGTTGTTTATTTTTTACGTATACTTATCTCGCCGATTGAAACTATTCCTTCTGTTCCGTCAGGATATTCCACTATAAGCCTGCACTCGTCATCGATTCCGCGAAGCACAGCTTTTTTCGTTCCTGCCGGTGAAATAATATCGATCGGTTCGTCTTTCCACATCAGACGCTTTTCGTAGCTTTCGAAATAGCTTCTGTTTCCGATGTCGTTATAGTAACCCGTAAAAGAATCAGCTATACCGGCAATTATTCTGTTTCTCATATCAGCGGTACGTTCGCTTAGCACTGCACCGGCACGATCCTTTATGTCGTCCGGAAATCCGCCGTCCGGTTCGTAGACGTTGATGCCTATTCCCAGTACCGCATAGTCGAAGCAGCCGAATTCAACATTGAAGGATGCCTCTGTCAGGATCCCGCATATTTTTCTTCCGTCTGCGTATATGTCATTCACCCATTTTACGGATGTTTTCTTCCCAGTTATATTTTCCACAGTTTCCGCCACTGTGACTGCAGCTGCTGTGGTTATTCGTATCGCGCTTTCAGCCCCCATATCAGGCTTAAGCAGAATACTCATGTATATCCCGCTGTCAGAAGGCGAAAAAAATGATCTTCCCAGTCTGCCGCGTCCTGCCGTCTGTTCACCGGATACAACAAAAGTACCCTCTTCCGCTCCCTCTGAAGCAAGCTTTTTCAGATAGAGATTTGTCGAATCGACAGTCTTAAGAACAACGAGTTTCTTTACGGCATCACTTTTAAGAAATTCTCTTATTCCTTCCTCGCTTATTACATCGTTTTCCTCATCGAGCCGGTATCCCCTGTTGGTTACTGCGGTTATTCTGTAACCGTCTTCGGTAAGTGAACGCACTGCTTTCCATACTGCACCTCTGGTACAGCCCAGGTCAGCCGCTATCCTCTCTCCGGATAAATATTCACCTTTGTGTTTCTCAAAAAGTTCTTTTAGTTTTTCCTTTACTGTCATAAAAGCCTCTTAACTTAACATGTGTTTTCCACTGAAATCAGGGATAATATGCATTATAATAAATACAGTCTGCTGATCACA
>JAGDDO010000479.1 GCA_017848205.1 Oscillospiraceae bacterium
ATAGACGGCATCCAGTACGACGTGGATCTCGACGTGTCCTACGTTGATTATAAAACTGTAATGGAAACCTATCATCTGAAAGGATACTGATTCCTGAGAAAGCGCTGATTTATTCTTAAATCAGCTCAGGGGTACGGGGCGAAGCCCGGTTTTCCCTCCTCTCAGCAGGTCCGGCGAAGCCGGATCTGCTGTTTAGTCAGTGTTTTTCCGATATAATAAAAGCAGCTTATCTAACCGCGTAAATACGCGAGTTTGGATAGCTGCTTTTTTATTCTTTGTTTATTATCTTTTTCCGGTCAGGTTATCAGCCGTTTCTTACAACGTCAAAAGCGTTCTTAATATCTTCGATGATATCATCAACGTTTTCAAGACCAACTGAGAATCTGATCATACCAGGATCGATACCTGCGGCAACGAGCTGTTCTTCAGTGAGCTGTCTGTGTGTAGCACTTGCAGGATTGAGTACGCATGTTCTGATGTCGGCAACATGAACTTCGTTTGAAGCGAGCTTGAGAGCGTCCATGAACTTAACAGCGTTCTTTCTGCCGCCCTTTATTGTGAAGCTGATTACGCCGCAGCAGCCTTCAGGGAGGTACTTCTTTGCTCTCTGATAGTGAGGATCTGATTCAAGACCAGCGTAGCGGATCTTTTCAACGAGGTCAGAAGCTTCGAGGTACTTGGCAACCTTGATGCCGTTTTCACAGTAACGCTTCATTCTTACAGCGAGTGTGTCAAGACCGAGGTTGAGAAGGAATGAGCTGTTTGCAGCAGGGTAGCAGCCGAAGTCTCTCATGAGCTGGTGTCTTACCTTGATGATGTATGGTGCGTGCGGATACTTTTCTGTGTAGATTGTTCCGTGGTAGCTTTCGTCCGGTTCAGTGAATTCAGGGAATCTGCCTGACTTAGCCCAGTCGAATTTGCCTGCGTCAACGATAACGCCGCCGACCTGAACTGCATGACCGTCCATGTACTTTGAAGTTGAGTGAACAACTACGTCAGCACCCCATTCGATAGGACGGCAGAGGATAGGTGTTGCGAAAGTATTGTCAACGATGAGCGGAAGTCCGTTTTCGTGAGCGATGTTTGCCCACTTTTCGATGTCGAGTACTGTAAGTGCAGGGTTTGCGATTGTTTCACCGAAAATGCACTTTGTATTTGGCTTTATGGCAGCTCTGATCTCTTCTTCAGTAGCATCAACGTCGATGAATGTGCATTCGATGCCGAGCTTTTTGAATGTAAATGCGAAGAGGTTTACTGTACCGCCGTATATTGATGAGCTTGAAATGAAGTGATCGCCGGCCTTGCAGAGATTGAGAACAGAAAGCATTGAAGCAGCCTGTCCTGATGATGTACACATTGCAGCAACGCCGCCTTCAAGAGCAGCTATCTTCTTTTCAACAGCATCAGTTGTAGGATTTTCAAAACGTGAGTAGATCATTCCGAGCTGCGGATCGTCAAAAACGTCAGCAACTGCATCTGTTGAGTCGTAAACGTATGTTGTGCTCTGATAGATCGGCATTACTCTTGGTTCGCCGTTTTTAGGTGTGTAGCCTTCGTGAAGGCACTGGGTCTCAATTTTCATTTTTCTTCCTCCGATTTTGTTTGTTCACAGGAAACGCTGTTTCCATAGTTAATGCCGACAGTCAGAAGGTATTCCCTTGCTAAACCTGCCGGCATCTTATGACCGTTTAGGGTTATAAAAAAATTATATAACCTTTTTTATAATTTGTCAATTATATCTTCATACCAGTTGACCTGATCCTTGCCGTGATTCTTCGAATAGTAAAGAGCCTTGTCGGCACGTTCTATACATTTTTCCGGAGTATCGCCGTCGTTTATAACGGTAACACCGACGCTGACGGTGATATGTCTTTCCGTAAAATCAAAGTCTGTTTCTTTCAGCTTCCGGCATACCTTTTCTATGATATGCTTCTGTATCTCCGGATCTTCGCCGTAAAGGAAGATGAAGAATTCCTCACCGCCGAATCTTCCGGCAAATCCGTTTACACGCGATATCTCTTTGAGGATCTCACCGAGACGTCTCAGTACAACGTCACCGTTATCGTGGCCGTAGGTGTCGTTTACGCTCTTGAAGTTGTCAATATCCATCATGACGATCTGCAGCGTGTCATTCGGACGGTGTCCCTTTATCTTGTTTTCGGCCATCTCAAGGAAATACGCTCTTGAAAATACTCCCGTAAGATGATCGTGTTCGACTTTGTGTCTGTACTTCGTAGTTTCCTGTTTGCTCTTCCTGATCTCATTGTGTGCATTTTCGATCTCGTTCTGCTTTCTTCGCAGCACGCGTCTGTTCTTGAAAAGGATCAGCGAAGCGACTGCCAGGATTATGAGGCCGAGAATTATGACTTTAGAAATGTTATGGCTGAAGAATTCAGAAAAAGTAAATGTGTTTTCACGGTGAAGATTGTTCTTTACCGCGCTGTCGATCTCGCTCTGGTCTACAGATGCCAGTGCGGTCTCAAGTATACGACAGACAATGTAGTTGTCCTTTTTTGCGGCAAAGCAGAATTCAATGGCATTTTCAAGCTCGGTTATGTCAAGATCGCTTAAGTCGTTGCCGTCGCTGAGCCAGTAGTTCAGTACATTTTCCTCGACTATGAACGAGTCGGCGGCGCCTTTCCGGATGGCTCTGATACACTCATCAAAGTTGCTGAAGTGGATTATCTCGGTGTCAGGGTAGTTGTCGTAAATATACATTGCTTCGACCGGGCTTGTAGCCATGACTGCGGTCTTTTTATGCTCGGTGACGCCTTTTGCCGTTATGAGTTCCATTCTGTCCGTCAGTACAGCGCCTGTGGATACAGTGTTTTCACGTTCGAGTCTCCACAGATCACGGTAAGCCGGGAACATTGCATCTATTTTTCCGTTTTCCAGTGCGTCGTAAAGATCGGTGTAGGTCGTGTATTTAACAGCAGAAATGCTTTTTCCGGAAACCTTTGCAAGACTGTTGAAAAGATCAGCCATGATTCCGTCAGCTTCATTTTTCTTTTCGGTCTTGTCGCTGTACGGCATGTAATCGTCCAGATATCCTATAAGGATGGTTGAGTGGCTTCCAAGCCACTTTTTTTCTGCCTGCGAATAGCCTTTTGATTTTCTCTTGCCGAAATATTTCTGTGTGAGCCGCTCGCAGAGAGCCGGTTCCTTTTCGTTTATCTGTTTCTGTGCTTCGAGAAGGGCACTGAACAGTTCCGGTCTGTCAGCGGAAACGGCAATGAAATAGTTGTCGTTGTCAGCTCCGGGAAGATCAGCCACAGTACTGTTTTCCGTTCCTATTCTGTACGGCGTCAGACGTATTCTTCCGGCATCTGCGCCGGGATCGAACGAGCCGGAAATACCGGCAACAAGATCGACATCACCTTTTTTGAGGGCTGCGAGCATTTCGTCGAAGGTCCCGTATTTGTATTCATAACTCCAGCCCGTGTAACCGGAAAGGATCTGGCAGTATTCGTAAGCATATCCGCTTTTTCTTTCATCATCGGATGCGCCCGACTGGAATTCGGGAACATCATTGTAGTAGCCGATGGTCAC
>JAGDDO010000480.1 GCA_017848205.1 Oscillospiraceae bacterium
CTCAAGCAGACCAAGGGTATCGAAAATGTTGAAATGCCGTCACCTGACGAGGTAATGGACGAAGAAGAGTGATCTGACAGGATTCACATTAAATAAAATAATCAAAGGCGTTACAGGACACGGAAGCTCCTGTAACGCCTTTTTTGCCCCCCCGCCCAGAGATAGGGGTACAAAAAGAACGCCGGAACATCGCGTTCCGGCGTACTGTTGTGTAATAGGAAACGCTGATTTATGAATAAATCAGCGTGGGGCACGGGGCGAAGCCCCGAATTCTCCTCAACCGAAAATACGGCGAAGCCGTATTTCCGGTTAAATCAAATCAGTGATGTTTAGCGTCTTTCTTTGCTGCGTTCTTCTTTTCTCTTGCACTCATCATGACTTCAGTCTTGTCATTTTCGTCCGGTTTACCGGCTGCTGATGATGAATTAAGGATGTCAGCAAGTCTGTCCTTAAAGATGGCGTTGTTGTCGCCTTCACCAATGTTAGTGCCGTATACTGAAACGGACTGTGTGTTGACTACTGATGAATGAACAGGAGCCTGAAGTTTGCTGCGGTAAGATGAAGTAGCTGAACCCTGCATTGTGTAAACGCTCTGCTGACCAGGAACGCCCTGAGCGCCCTGTGCAGCTGCCGGGTTAAGATAGAGACTCTGTCTGCCGCCGTTAGGCTGCTGGCCGTATGCGCTGCCCTGACCGCCGTACATGCTCTGCTGTCCGTACATCTGGCCGCCGTACATACCGTTCATAGGTCCCCCGTACATACCGTTCATCTGACCGCCGTACATGCCGTTCATACCCTGACCGTACATACCGTTCATCTGGCCGCCGTACATGCCGTTCATGCCCTGACCGCCGTACATACCGTTCTGCATCTGGCCGCCGTTCATGCTCTGCTGCTGCTGATACATGCCGCCCTGCATCTGACCGCCGTACATGCCGTTCATACCCTGACCGCCGTACATACCGTTCTGCATCTGGCCACCGTTCATGTTCTGCTGCTGCTGATACATACCGTTCTGCATCTGGCCGCCAGGGTATCCGTTGTTAGCCATGTTCTGAACCTGGTTGATAACTTCAGCCTTGTCAGCCTGACTGCTTGAAAGTGACTGTCCGTTGAAAGGCTTGCTTTCATTTCCGTCCTGCTTGTCAGCAGATGACTCCCAGTCGTCAAATATCATCTGAAGTCCGGAAGCATCGATTCCTGCATGAGCAGCACTTCCTTCCGGTTCACCTGCACCCTGAGTAACAGGCTGCTGAGGAGCAGCTTCGGCATTCGGGTCTGCGTTCTGAGCAGGTGCCGGTGCTGCATTTTCAACTGGTTTTTTCTTTGCTTCCTCAGATGCGATCTGTTCAGCGAACTTGGCGATGTCACTGTTTACGGAAGTAAGAACAACCTTTGAGTTTTTACCCTGAAGTATGCTGCATTTAGCGTTTTCGCTGTTGATCTTTATGAGAAGTTCAAGACACTTCTGATAAGGATCGACAGGGAGCTTTGTCTTAGCATCGAGTGTTACGATGTGTTCAACTGCAGTTTCACCTGCAAGAAGCATTTTTGCAAGCGCTTCATCTTCGGAATGTGTTTCTTCTTCTTCGAAAGCGTCGTTGAGTCTCTTCCAGTTAGGTGCGCAGTAAATATTACCGGAAGATGCGGCAATTACAGTAATGGATGTGAGATTGATCTTGGATTTTTCGCATACTTCAATTGCTTTATCAAGTTTCTCGGCCGCAGTTTCATATAATTTTGCAATTTCCATAGTTTTTGTCCTTTCCAGTTATTTCTGTGCCTGAAAAGCAAGCGACCGAATCAGGTGTGGATTTATGGCCGTGTTCTTTTCAGAGTAGTCAGATCAGATGTTATCACATTCTGATCGAGTTGTTGAAGAAGTAGTGTGTATTCTTACCGTTTGCCTTGGCAACAGAAAGCGCACTGCTTACGCACTTGAGAATTTCTGTTGAATCAGTGGCATTAAGTGGATATATAGCAACACCATAGCTCATTGTGATGTTGAGCTTGACGTCGTTAAACTTGATAGGCTCAGAAATAACTTCCTTGATAGTATCGATGTAGTTGAGTATTCCGCTTTCAGTTTCGTTTCCGAAGAGAATGAAACCGAACTCATCACCGTTGATCCTTGCAAGGAAGATGGAGTTGCCGCAGAGTTTCTTGAGTTTCTTGGAGTAAGAGCAGAGAACAGCGTCGCCGGCGTTATTGCCGAGATCGTTGTTGATGTCCTTGAAATTGTCGATGTTTGCTGCGATAACTGTGAAAGGCTGTGATGCAGTGATTGTTTCATCGATCTTTTCAATGAAAAGCTGTCTGTTAGGAAGACTTGTAAGAATGTCGTAGTAAGCAAGGTAAGTAAGCTTTTCGTCCTTAGCCTTGAGAATTCTGTTGGCATTCAGAAGTTCTTCATTGTTCTTTACGATTCTTCTGTAGAATATGTGAATGATAGTAGCAAGAATGATGGTAGCAACACAGGAGATAAGGCCTGTAAGAGCGGTTGAGTTCTGACCGTTCCTGATGGCACGTGCTGTTGCCATACCGGTCATTAAGATCTGGAAAGCGTTAGCACCAACGGCTGCAAAATAACCGTAGCGCGGAAAAGCAACTACTGCAAATGCAGAGAAGAGAAGGAGAAGCTGTGCAATGATACCCTGAAGAGGACCTTCAAGCTGTCCGATCTTCGGGAGGAAAAGTGTGACGATAACGTAAATAATAATATAAATTATAGGCCCGATTATATCCATCGAGGTGGTTTTTTTCTGTATTTCCTTTTCTGACATAGTTTGATCCTCCGTTATTTATCAGTACTGTTCATAGAAGCAAGGTCTGTTCTTGCCGTTTGACTTAGCGTATGAAACAGCGCTGTTGATGCATGTAAGAATTTCTGATGAAGAAACAGCGTTGTTCGGATAAGAAGCGATACCGAAGCTTGCAGTTGATGAAATAACATCTGAGCCGATCTGGACAGGTTCTGAAAGAACGTTCTGTACCTTTTCGATGAAGTTGAGAATGTTTGCTTCCGAGTTGTTGCCCTGAATGATAAATCCGAATTCGTTTCCTCCGATTCTTCCGAGAAATGTTGAATCGTCACAGAGATTCTTGAATTTTTCGGCATAAGTTGCAAGAAGAACGTCACCTGATGAGCTTCCGTATGTGTTGTTGATCATCTTGAAGTTGTCAAGGTCGCAGAGAATAACTGTGAAAGGCATGTTTGCGTTGTTTACGATAGATTCATCCATCTTTTCGATGAAAAGGTGTCTGTTAGGAAGGCTTGTGAGAACATCGTAGTAAGCAAGGTATGAGAGCTTTTCGTCCTTGTCCTTGATGATGCGGTTTGTTTCCATGAGCTGTTCGTAGCTCTTTGAAAGTTCGTGAGACTTCTGTGAGATCTTGTTTGCGAATACGTGAATGATAGTGCAGAGTACTACAGATGAGATAGGTACTATAAATCCAGGAATAGATGAAACATTGTGCTGCTTGATAGCCATTGTAAGAACTATTGCTGTATTCAGAATGTTACAGAATACTGAGGCGATGTATCCCTTTTTACCTGTTGCAAGTACCATGAATGCTGAAAACAGAACTTCGATCTGTCCTATTGTTCCGGCACCGGCTGTAAGCATTGCGAGCTTTACCTGAAGTTCAGGTGAGTTTGCGTACTGCTGCATAACTTTTCCGCGAACCATTCCGCCGAGTACAAACTGGGCAAAATATATCATTGCGAGATAGGCGATAACATAAATCACGACGGCGACGATATGATTACCCTCTGGTTTTGCTTTTTCCTTTTTTGACATACTGAAATCCTCCGAATCAATAATATTTTTATATATCTGTTTAATATAAAATAGATATATATTACTATTTTATATTATAGTACATTCAGCAATGATTGTCAATGATAATCATGATGTTTTGGCAGAACTGTACGAAAAAAACTAAAGTATTTAATATTCGTGAAAACCATACAGCGATTTTTTTTAAGCATGTTAGTTTTGAACAAAGAAACGCTGCCGGTGAACTGTAAAATCTAACCCCGGAAAGGTTGACAAAACTGCATTACTGTGTTATAGTTATAAGGCTACAAATACAACTGTGTTTGTGTGATGGACTATTTCGAGGTAATTTTATGGATAATACACCAAATTCATCTTATCTTGTCGTTATAGATTCCCGTGTTATCCCTGAGGTCTTCGTAAAGGTACTTGAAGTCAAGAAGACCATTGCAAACAAGGAAGCCAGGAGTCTTGCAGCTGCCTGCAAGCAGTCAGGCATATCCAGAAGCGCGTACTACAAATACAAAGATTATGTTTTCCTTTACGACGAACAGCATAATCAGCGCATCGTCACTCTTTACGCTGTCCTTAAGGACAGACCGGGAGTACTTGCAAATGTGCTTTCTGCGATCCATTCATCAGATGCGAATGTCATGACGCTCAATCAGAGTGTACCCGTCGACGGGGTTGCTCCGATAACCATGACTCTTAAACTCAATTCCGGAAACTACAACGAAGATGATCTTAAATCTTCTGTCAAGGCAGTGGACGGAGTTGTTGAGGTGCGTGTTCTCAACAGGGAATAATTCACTACAATTAATTATTATAATATTGTTTTACGGTCAAATTAGCTGTGCACGGTTCGTGTGCAGGGAAACGGAGTTTTATTATGTCTAAAATAGCAGTTCTCGGTTACGGTACAGTTGGTTCAGGTGTTGTTGAACTTTTCTATAAGAACAAGGAGAGCATACTGAAGAAAGTCGGTTCAGATGCTGACATCAAATACATCCTTGACATCAGAGACTTTTCCGGAAGTCCTTACAGTGACAAGTTCACCAAAGATATAAACGACATTCTGAACGATGATGAAGTTACTGTTGTTGCCGAGTGCATGGGCGGTGTTACATTCGCTTACGATTTCGTAAAGGCATGCCTTCAGAAGGGAAAGAGCGTTTCAACATCAAACAAGGAACTTGTTGCAAAGAAAGGCGCTGAGCTTCTTGCAATAGCAAAGGAGAAAAACTGCAACTTCTTCTTCGAGGCAAGCGTCGGCGGTGCTATCCCGATAATCAGACCGCTTCACAAGTGTCTTGCTGCCAATGACATAACAGGTATCGCAGGTATCCTCAACGGTACTACAAACTTCATTCTCGGCAAGATGATCAACGACAGCATGGACTTCGCTGATGCTCTTAAGATGGCTCAGGATCTCGGCTACGCTGAAAAGGATCCTACAGCAGATATCGAAGGACACGACGCATGCAGAAAGATATGCATTCTTTCATCACTCGTTACAGGAAAGCACATCTATCCTGACCGCGTATTCACACAGGGCATCACAGCTATCACACTCAAGGACGTAAAGCTCGCAGATAAATTCGGCGCTGCCATAAAGCTTATCGCAAGCATGAAGAAGCTTGAAAACGGAAAGATCATTCCTATGGTAATGCCAATGCTCGTTCCGTACGACAATCTCATTTCAAGAGTAGATGACGTTTTCAACGCAGTAATGGTATTCGGTGACGGTATCGACCGTGCAATGTTCTACGGACGCGGTGCCGGCATGCTTCCTACAGCAAGTGCTGTTCTCGGCGACGTTATCGAGGAACTCAAGACAGAAGAGATCGGAACAGACAGAGCCCAGACATGGGAAGACTGCAACAACGATGAGATCGTTGCAGACTACAGGGAAAGCAGTGCTAGAATGTATTTCAGAGTTTCAGCAGGCTGCACTCTTGTTCCTGAAGGTGCTGAAATTATTGAAAACGGTTCTGAACTCGCATTCGTTACAAAGTCCATGACATTTGCAGAAGCTGAAAAGCTCGAAGCTTCCGTTAAGGCTGCAGGCTGCGAAGTCAAGTCAAGAATCGCTGTTCTCGACATCTGATTTTAAACAATATTTATATATAACATATAATAAAAGCGCTTAATTCATTAAGCGTTTTTATTTTTCCGTAATTGATTTTTGGACTTGTAATTGGTATAATTATAATTGTATTTTTGCGTTATTTCTTTTCCTGTAAGGAGAGTATCATGAATTTGGAAAAAATTTTAGCAGAGCTCTGCAGCGCTGACGGCGTTTCAGGAAGTGAGCGTCCGGTGCTTGAAAAGATCTCTGAGATCATGAAAAAATGTACCGGCAGGGAGGGGACTTTTTCGGGGAACAATTTTCTTGTCGGAATAGGGGAACGTTCCGAAGGAAAAAAACATATTCTTATTGACGCTCACGCTGATGAGATCGGATTTGTATGCTCATACATTGACTCAGAAGGATTTATCGTCCCGTCAAACGCCGGCGGAATGGATTACCGTTTCCTTCCGGCTCAGCGCGTTACCGTTCACGGAACGGAAGATATTCCGGGAGTGGTGGCCACACTGCCTCCGCATCTTTCGTCAGGTGACGGCGGAATGACAAAGATCGACCAGGTGCGCATTGACACCGGTTACAGTGCTGAAGAACTGGAGAAAATAGTTTTTCCGGGAGATACGATATCTTTCGCAGTACCTTTTGAAAAACTTTCAGGAGACTGCGTTACAGGCAAGGCACTCGATAACCGTGCCGGAGCGGCAGCTCTGATAAGATTTGCGGAACTTATCGGAAATGAAGACCTGCCATGCAGTGTAACTCTTCTTTTCTCAGGTTCAGAGGAAATAGGCGAGCGCGGTGCGAAGACGGCATGCTATCTTGTTGATCCTGATATTGCTGTGGCTGTTGACACAAGCTTTGCAGTATCGCCTGACGACGGTCCGAAGGAATGCAGCGAGATGGGCAAAGGCCCTATGATAGGCATTTCACCGTCGCTTTCACGTGATCTCAGCAGAGAACTTATGAAAACAGCTCAAGAGAATAATATCCCTTATCAGTCAGAACCGATGGCAGGACTTACAGGAACCAATGCTGATCAGTTTTCAGTTTCACGTGCCGGAGTGGTGACGTGTACGGTTTCCGTTCCGATAAGGCATATGCATTCTCCTGCGGAAACGGCTGACCTTAATGACATTGAGAATACTGCCCTGCTTCTTGCACAGTACGTAAGGAGGTTCTCCGGAAATGCTTAACGAAATAAAAGCTCTTTGTGAACTGAACGGTATTTCAGGAAACGAGGACAGTGTACGTGAATATATCAAAAGACGTATTGAAGGAAAGTGTGAGTACCATACTGATGCTCTCGGAAATATCATTGCTTTCTGCAAAGGAAGAAAGAGCGGCAGAAAGAAACTTATGGTAGCCGCGCACATGGATGAGGTCGGCCTTCTCGTCACTTACATAAACGAGGACGGTACCCTTGCATTTGATGCAGTGGGCGGAATCAACACCGACGTCATTGCCGGACGACAGGTTTTCATCTATGAGCGTAACGTAACAGGTGTTGTCAGTTCAAAGGCTGTTCATCATTTAAGCGACAAGGAACGAAAAGAAGCTCTGGATATTTCCTCGCTTTACATAGACATCGGTGCGAAAAGCAG
>JAGDDO010000481.1 GCA_017848205.1 Oscillospiraceae bacterium
ATCGCTCGTTTTATAAGGTGAATCCTTTTCCTTATGGAATGCATTTTCACGTACAAATTTCTGAGGTGCACCGACAACAGTCATATATGCTGAAACTGCATTTTTCGCAGAAATGCTCATGCTTTCCCCGTCAGTGAAAAGGTCAGAATAAAAAGCGTTTCCTTTTGCATCAACTGTTACAAGACAAGCCTGCCATCCGGCATTACTGTCATCTGAAAGACCGTAAAGTTCAGCTTTTACAGTATCACCTGTAATCTTAAGCGGAATAATATTGACACCGCCCTGCATAGGTGCGTCTTCCTGCGGCACACGGTACATTCCGTCACCGGTCGGTTCCGGTATAGTGTGATACAGATTCCAGTAGAACGGAGTCTGCTTCATTACAGTGTCAAAGCGTGACTGATAGGCTTCCTTCATACCGAAATCAAATGTTGCCATGTGTGCCGCATAATGTCCGAGAACAATATGAGCATCTGTTCCGAGAATTCTCGTTATCATGTCAAGCGGATATTCATTTGGTTTTGATTCGGACAGAAGGCGGTGAACTGCATCAAGGCCCAGCCCCGGAAGATCATCAGGATTATATGAAAGATAAAGCAGGAACGGAAATGTTTCGTAGTAATTTCGTCCGTGAGGCAGAGCAAGACTCATGTTGCGCAGATAAGGATCAAAATTTCCCGTCTTAACATCAGAAGGATTGTACGAACTTCCAAGGTACATTTCACGGAACCAGTTTGCCACAGGTTCCCACCATGCACCGCTGATCTCCTGATCGATCCAGTTTTTCTGCTGATGGTGAACAACATGTCCGAACTCATGGGCAATGGTCAGATCATCAAGCATAGCATCCGGGCTAATTATCTCAATACCGTACCCGTCTTCCGAACTCATGAATGCCCATCCTTCCGGATATGCCGGAAGTCCGGTATTCGTAAGATAAATATTGGTCTTGTACTCTTTACTGCTCTTTCCGTTTACATCAACGTTAAGGCCGGTCATACCAAGATATTCAGTATAGCAGTGCCAGAGACGTTCATAGGCATCAAGATTTCTCTTCAGAAACGCTTCATTTACCTGTCCGGTAGTATCATTGTTTCCGTAAAAAATAACAAAATGCTCAGACTCGGCATAGTTTGCTGTCTTACAGTAACCCCATTTGTCTCTAATCGCCATTTCTTCTGCTGCATTCACCTGCGGAAACGCTGAAAATGACGACAATGCGATAATATATCCAGCTGCTGTTGCTGCTATTTGTTTTGCTATTGATCTGCCCATTTAAATCACTCCTGTCGATTAATGATCTCTGATTTCTGTCTACTTCGTTACATATCATTATACCATAATATTTCCATTTCATCAAGGGAAAATAACAGTGTTGGTCCCATAATTATATCCGTAAAAAAATTACGGCAATCTATTGACTTGTTCCAAATGTGGCTGTATAATTAATAATGAAGATATATTTAAAAGTATTATTATCATTAAATTAGTAAAAGAAAGCTGGGGTTTTATGCTTAAAACATTTGAAGTAAAAGGTTTTAAAAACTTTAAAGACAGCATCAGAATAAATTTTTCAGATGTTCATGACTATAAATTCAACACAGAATGTATTACTGCAAATACGCTCAGTAAAATTATCATATACGGTAAAAACTCAGTCGGTAAAAGTAATCTCGGACTTGCCATTTTTGATATAGTTACTCATCTTACAGATAAGAATGTGACTCCAGGACTCTATGATTACTATCTGAACTCTGACGGATGCACTTCGGCTTCTTTTGCATATGTTTTTCAGTTTGATAATAACACAGTAGAATACCGCTATTCCAAAGGTAAAAAGAGAGAACTTCTGACTGAGGACATAAGAATTAACGGCAAGGTGCTTTTTAATTACGACTATCAGAGCAAAAAGGGCGATTTTAATAATCTGAAAGAACTTAACCCTACACTTAACTTAGATCTTGATGACATCGATTCTGTTCTGAGATATGTTATCAATAACACTTCCCTTTCCGAATTACATCCTTTAAAAAAGCTATTCAGATATGTATCATCCATGCTATGGTTCAGAAGTCTCGACGAAAACCGATATATCGGATTCAAGAACAATACTAACGACTACCTCGACTTTCTTCTTGAAGGAGAAACGCTTGACGAATTTCAAAGTTTCCTGAACAGATCAGGCGTAGAGGAAAAGCTTATTATCAAAGAAGATACTGACGGCATCAAACGTCTATACTTTGACATGCCAACACCTTTACCGTTTATGAAAACAGCATCAAGCGGAACAAAAGCTCTCTATACTTTCTTCTACTGGTATAAAACTGCAGCAGATGTATCCATGATGTTCATAGATGAATTTGATGCTTACTATCATTATGAATTATCTGAGAGTATCGTACTGATGCTTGAAAAGATGACTAATACTCAGGTAATTCTTACTTCTCATAACACAAATCTTCTTTCAAACAGAATCATGCGTCCTGACTGTTATTTCATCCTCAGCGACACTGGAATCACTTCACTTGTAAATGCTACCGGAAGAGAATTACGGGAAGGGCATAATCTTGAGAAGCTGTATATGAGCGGTGAGTTCAATGAATAATAAAACTCCGAAAATACTGATGCTTGTCGAGGACGCTAAAACTGATGTACGACTGATGAAGCATCTTCTCAGTATTTATGGCATCAGCAGTAATCATGAGATAGTTTCGTACAACACAAACATATATACTCTCTAACCGAAACAAACCATCAGGAAATCCTACCTGATCTGAACAGCATATTGTCATGTCAGTTAAGTAAAATTATGAATGAAC